>JAZRNA010000064.1:0-3801 GCA_045647945.1 Clostridia bacterium | reverse complement strand
CGGAGTTCACAGCCATATAAAGCATCTTTATGGACTTCTTGAACTGGCAAAAAAGAACGGACTTGACAAGGTGTATGTTCATTGCTTTATGGACGGACGTGACGTTTCTCCCACATCCGGTGCAGATTTTGTTGAGGCATTGGTTGAAAAAATGCGTAATATCGGCATAGGAAAGATTGCAACAGTTATGGGCAGATACTATGCTATGGACCGTGACAACCGTTGGGAACGTGTTGAAAAAGCTTACAGAGCAATGGTATTTGCCGAGGGCAACAAGGACACCTCTGCTGTCAATGCGGTAAAGAAATCATATAACGACGGGGTAACAGACGAATTTATCGTTCCTACGGTAATTACTGATGATGACGGCAATGCTTTGGGCAAGATTTCTGCAGAGGACTCTGTTGTATTCTTTAACTTCAGACCCGATAGAGCAAGAGAGATTACAAGAACTATTGTAGATGCAGAGTTCAACGGATTTGAAAGAGAGTTTTTCAAGACATCCTTTGTTTGCATGACCCAGTATGATGCGTCAATGCCCAATGTTGATGTTGCGTTCAAACCCCAGAGCCTTGTCAATACATTTGGCGAGTATATCAGCCAAAAGGGCTTAAGACAGCTAAGAATTGCAGAGACCGAGAAATATGCACATGTTACATTCTTCTTCAACGGCGGCGTTGAGTCTGTATATAACGGTGAGGACAGAGCGCTTATCAACTCTCCCAAGGTCGCAACATATGACTTGCAGCCGGAGATGAGTGCCTATGAGGTCACTGATGAAGTTGTGAAACGAATCGAAAGCGGAGAGTATGACGTTATTGTACTGAACTTTGCGAACTGTGACATGGTTGGACATACAGGAGTGTTTGATGCAGCGGTGAAGGCTGTTGAAACAGTTGATGAATGCCTTGGCAGAGCCATTGATGCAATAAACAAAATGGGCGGTGTTGCTCTTGTGACAGCAGACCACGGCAATGCAGACCAGATGCTGGACTATACAACAAATGATGTGTTCACAGCACACACAACTAATGTTGTACCACTGGTTATGATTGGCGAGGAGAGCGGCGCAAAGCTGAAAGTCGGCAGACTTGCAGACCTTGCACCCACCATGCTTGACCTTATGGGGCTTGAAAAACCGGCAGAAATGACCGGCGAGAGTTTGCTTGTGAGATAAAAGGTGTTTTTAATAATAGGCAATGCAATGCATTGCCTATTATTTTTTTCTTTAAATTGGGGAAAATAACAAATATACCATTTAAAGGAGAATGTAATGAAAACACTTTTATACAACGGTCAGGTAGTGACTGTAAACAAAGATGATGACATAGCAGAGGCTATATTGTTCGAAGAAGATAGAATTCTCTTTGTGGGGAATACGGATGACGGAATGATGCTGGCAGACAAAGATACAGAGTTGTATGATTTGAAAGGACGGGCTGTAGTGCCCGGATTTATTGACTGCCATATTCATATGGCGGTAGCCGGTGCAAAGATACACAACCAGATTGATTTAAGCAAAAAGGCGGGGGTGGGTTCAGTTGCAGAATTGCTGAACAGAATCAGCAAGGCATCAAGGGAGACAGAACGGGGAGACTGGATAATAGGCAGCGGTTATAGCCATGAGAGTCTTGGCGAAAAACGCCATATTCTTATTGAAGAGTTGAACAAAGCTGCTCCTGAAACCCCGGTGTTTATAATCCACAGCAGTGGCCATATAAGCGTTGCAAATACCAAAGCTTTGGAGATTGCCGCCCAAAAGGGTATGGATTTAAAAATGGAAGAGGTTGTCAAGGATAAATTTGGCAAGCCTACAGGACTTCTTCAGGAAACAGCACATTTTGTTATGCTGGAAAAATCACCGGTGCTGCCCGATGATGAAAAATTGGTGCAGGGGATTGAGAACTTTTGCAAAGAACTTGCAAAACGCGGCATAACAAGTGCTCATGATGCCGGCGGATTTGGTGCAGCAACATTCCGAACCTTGCAAAAGGCAAAAGAAACTGGCATTTTGAATTGCAGAACAAATACAATGCTATGGACACTTTTTGGAAAACAAGCACAGATTGACACGGCAAGGACAGCGGTGAAGTCAGGGTTTCACAGTGGTTTTGGTGATGATATGCTGAAAATCGGTCCAATAAAAATTATGGCTGACGGCTCTGCAGTGGGGGGCACTTGTGCAACAAAGAAACCTCTTATGCACCTTGATGAGATTACCCCTGCAACATTCACACAAAGTGAGCTAGACGAAATTTTTATTGAGGGGCACCGAAGAGGATTTCAATTGACGGCGCATGCGGTGGGGGATGCGGCAATTGAAATGGTGCTTAATTCTTACGAAAAGGCTATGAAAAAATATCCACGCAAGGACTGCCGACACAGAATAGAACATTGTTTTCTTTGTACTCCTCGACTTATAGAGAGAATAAAGGAATTGGGTGTCATACCTGTGCCGAATCCTGGATTTTTGTCTGTGTGGGGAAATGTTTTTGATAAATACTACGGGGACCGGATTGAGGATGTGATGCCTCTTAAAAGCTTTGAGGATAATGGTATAATAACACCATTTGGCTCTGATGCCATGGTGATTGATGAGTTTGAACCGCTGTTTGGAATTGCGGCGGCCATGGAAAGACGTGACTTGAAAACAGACAAGATGATTGAAGAAAGTCAGAAAATCAGTTTTTTGCGGAGCTTAAGGTGCTATACTTATTTTGGTGCCTATGCATCTTTTGAAGAAAATGAAAAAGGCAGTCTTGAGACAGGAAAACTGGCAGATGTTGTTGTTTTGTCGGGTTCTGTATTGGGTAAATCTCCTGATGAAATAAGGAATATAAAAGTTGAAAAGACCTATCTGGGCGGGCGAGTGATAAATGAATAATATACTCAGGGAAATATTAAAAAAAATATGACTAAATGGTTGAAAAAAATATAGATATTTGGTATAATATCATAATATGTAATGTAAAATGTGGTAAATAGCGAGTTTTTTACATTAAGTGTAGTGTAAAAACATTTTTGGTCAATAGGAAAACAGGTCTTTTGATAAGTTTTCTTTCAAGGAGATAGAATATGGAACGCAACAAAACGAAGGCTTTAAGAGAAGGTGCAATGATGGTTGCACTGACGATTATACTTGTTCTGGTTGTCAGATATATTCCAGTATTTTCGCTGGTTGGTGCATTTGTATGCGGGATACCCATGGCGGCTCTTGCGGCAAGAAATGGATTCAAAGTTACAATACCTGCTGTGGCGGCAATATTTCTGGTATCATTTGTGGTTATCGGGGATTTATTTTCCACAATATCCACCATCCTAATGTCGGTATTGCCGGGGGCAGTGGCGGGATATTTGCTTGGTAGAAGAAAACCGTTTTTTGCAACAATTGCCTCTACTGCAATGGTTGTTTGTGTAGGATGGCTTTTTGAACTTTTGATTCTTGATGTGTTCTTAGGTGACGGCATTGAGAATATGTTTAAGAATACCATAGGGCAGTCCAAGGAAATGCTTGATGCCATAGTGGCAACTTTGCAAAAAAATGGAGCAATCACCACTGATGCAGAGGTGGAAAAATTGAGCAAAACCCTGATCGACATGGTGGAATATACTGTAAGGCTCTACTTCCCGTCGTTTATTATAATCAGTTCTATGATTACCGGTTACATCACCATGCGTCTTTGCGGATTTGTGATAAAGCGTACCAAGATTGCGGAGATTGATGTCGTACCATTTTCAATGATAAAGGCTCCAAGAAGCATGAGCTATGTGGCAGTGCTATTGTGCTTGTTATATGTTTTT
>JAZRNA010000063.1:0-9694 GCA_045647945.1 Clostridia bacterium | reverse complement strand
GAAGTCTCTTTACAATTCTACCTTTTACGAGATGTTCTTCAACGATTTCTTTTACATCCTCAGGAGTAATTCTGCTGTAGAAAGCACCCTCAGGATATACAATCATAATAGGTCCCAAAGCACAAAGGCCAAAGCAACCTGTCTTTATAACTTTAAACTCTTTTTCCAAATCATGTGCCGCAAGCTGTGCTTCCATTTCCTTGATGATAGCATCACAGCCGGATGATGTACAACCGGTACCACCGCAGCAAAGAATATGACCTCTAACCATATCCATGTTTAAACACCAAACCTTTCTATGTTATTAATCTGGGCTGTTTAATTATTCTGCAGCACCGATTGTATATTTTGCAACTATACGTCCGTTTACGATATGTTCACTTACGATTTCAGCAGCCTTTTTGGGGTCAACCTTTACATAAGTAACCTTTTCCTCACCGGGAACCATAACCTCAACGATTGGTTCCAGACGGCAAACGCCGATACAACCTGTCTGAGTAACTGCCACGTGTTCAAGGTTTCTTTTTGCAACCTCTTCCATAATAGCACTCATAACAGGTCTTGCACCTGCTGCAATACCGCATGTTGCCATACCAACAACAACACGAACAGCGTGATCATCTTTTCTTAAATTTACAGAACCTTTTGCTTTGTTTCTTATTGCTTCGAGTTCAGCCAAACTTTTCATTGTTTATACCTCCGTTTTACCTAAATTCAGTTCTTCTTCGCCCTCTGACAAAAATTCAGAAAGCCACAAATAAACTTCAGGTGCCGAGAACGGAACATCCCCAAGCACATTTTTTAATTCAGCAGTATCCACCGAAAATTCCTTTTCGTCAACCCGATGTGTATACTGAAAATCAATTTTTTCATAGGATGTGAAGAGCCCAAGCATTGTACCTGGCATATCGCCAAGGGGCTGACGGTCAATATGACTAAGTCCAAACACCGCTGTGACCTCTGTTCCTTTTCCTACCTCAGACTTTATATCAAAGCTACCTCCGGTATTTTCCGCCGCAAGTTTGAAGAGGGGAATTCCCAGTCCGACTTTTCTTGTTGTCCTCTTTGTAGTAAAGGGGTCAATAACCTTTGCAAGAAAATCCTCCGACATTCCGCATCCGTTATCACAGATTTTCACCGTCAATGTATCCTGCTTTGTGTCTTCACAGACATGGACTGCAATCTTTGTTGCATTTGCAACAACCGAATTCTGGGCTATATCCAGAATATGAAGTGCAATCTCTCTCATGAATTAACCTCTGTATTTATTGATGATACCTTCCACATCGTCAACAACCAGTCTGCCGTAAACATCATCGTTTACTGTCAAAACAGGTGCAAGACCGCAGGCACCTATACAACGTGTAGCCTCAATCGAGAACAATCCGTCAGGTGTGCATTCACCAACTTCAATACCCAGAATTTCTTTAATTTTGTCCAAGATATCACCCGAACCCTTAACGTAACAAGCTGTACCAAGACATACGCCAATGTGATACTTGCCCTTGGGATTAAGTGAAAACTGAGTGTAAAATGTAACAATACCATAGATTTCTGCCAGAGGCACATCCAAACCTTCTGAAATCATCTCCTGAACTTCAATGGGAAGATAACCATAAATTTCTTGTGCCTTGTGCAGCACAGGAATTACCGCTCCGTCCTGGTCCTTGTGCTCTGCAATGACAGCCATAAGCTGTGCTTCCTGTTCTTTTGTGCCGTTGAATGGAAGTGTTTTCTTTTCCATTTCTTCTTACCTCCTACCTTGATTTATGCCAACAGAGTCAATCTTCTCAACTCTTAAACATACTTAGTTACATTATATTGCTTGTTAAAAATATGTCAATCTCAAGCATACAAATTAATTATAACAAAAACTTTGTTGAAAATCTACCATTTCGCAAAAATACTTTCCTAAAACTTGCACAAAAATTCTAAGATTTTTTGTGCCAATTTGTCGCTTTGACCAAGTTCCCTGTTTTGTTCCGCTATATTTTCCAGATAGTGCGCATCCGAGCTGGTCAAAATACCATAATCCGCATATGTATTGGAGTACTTTTCCAAACCTCTCTCGGTTATTTCCAAACCGTCCACCTCCAAATCAGGTGGCAAAAAACCTAAGTTTGAGGTTATGCTGTAACTGGATTTATCAATATGCGCAGGAACAAACAAGCCTCCGCGGGATTTGGCAGCCGCGGACACCTCATATATGTCCAGATTTACCGCATTTACAAGCAGGTTTTCCTCTTCGCCGATAATCTCATCGTTTTCATTCATAACAAGCTGTCTTCCAAATATTTCAGGGTTATTTTTAACACCCTGCATATGTTGGTATATAAATTCTCCCATATCCTCCGCCGCGTCTATGTCAGGAAAATAGCAAAGAGCATGGACTTCCTCACTGGTAGTTACCTCCATGCCAGGTATCACCTTTACCTTGCCCCTTCCCGCAGTCATAACCGCCCTTGCATTTCTGCATGAATTATGGTCGGTAATTGCAATGACATCCAGACCTTTTATGTATGCCATATTGACGATATTGTTGGGTGTCATATCCTCATCGCCACATGGCGAAAGTGCAGAATGGATGTGCAAATCGTAATAAAAACTCATATTCCCATTCCCGCCAGTTTCACCGCAGCATTATACGCCGATATTTCACCGCCAAGGATAACTATATCCTGTTCCTTTGCTTTTTCTACCGTCTTTTCATCAGGAACACATCCATCCACAAGGATAACACACGCCGCCTCTGCCAAAGACGCAACAGCAACGATGTTTACATTGGTCTGTATTGTTATCCATACGTTATCCATCTCAACCTTTGACATAGCAAGACTCAACAGGTCACCAATATAACAACCCTTCGCTGTCTTTTCTTCCAGATTCTCCCCTGCATAAACCCTGAGGTCCAGTTCCTTTACAATCTCAGCAATAGTCATTTTATTTATCCTCCGTTTTTTTACCCTGACTTAAAAGTGTATTCTGACTCTCAAGTTCCAGCATATCCCGCGCCAACGCACTTACCTTTTCCCTTAATTTGAATATGCAGTCTGTTTCCTTTGCATAACCCCTCACAATATCCTCAGCAAGTGCCCTGCAGCTTGGAGAACCGCATGAACCACAATCCAGTTTGGGCATACCCTCATATATTTCTTCTATAAGATTCATTTTTTGCATTGCCACATTGATATCACTGTCAAGATTCATAATTGGTCTGTAAACAATTGCCTCATCCCAGAACATATTCATCTCATTATCAAGAGGATGCATCGTATCGTCAAGTTCACGACATATACGTTGAATCTTGGATTTGGCAGAAAAGCTGTTTTCTGTGGTAAGTGGTCCGCCCACACATCCACCGGGACACGCCAGAGCCTCTACATAGTCTATATCATTCAGCTTTCCGTCCTCTATTTCCTCAAAAACATTTATAACATTATGTATTCCGTCCACTGCTATATACTTTTCGGCACCTGATGTTTCCGCCTCGCCACCGCTGGTAGCCCATATAACCCCCGAGCGACCTGCTTTCCTCAATTCACGGACATCTTCCTCTGCAATTTTACTTACGTTGCGTGACATTTTTATGCAAATATCCTTTATTGGTATAACGCCATCAACCTCTGATTTTTTAACCGTATAATGAGCTTTCACAAAGGTAGCCTTTGCCGCACAGGGACTGATAAAAAATATTCCTATGTCACCAGGCTCAAGACCTGTCTTTTCTACCGCCTCACGCCGTGCCTGAACCGCTGACACCTCCATGGGAGATTTAAGAGGAACAATGTTGCCTATAAGGTTGGGGAACTTTATTGCAATAAGTCTGAGAACCGCAGGGCATGCCGATGAAATTGAGGGTTTTATCAATTCTCCGGAAGCCAGAAGTTCTTTGGTCTTTTCGGTTATAGCCTGTGCACCTCTTGCCACTTCAAATACATCATCAAAACCCAAATCCAAAAGAGCGCTGAGTATTGTATCTACATTCTCCGTTCTAGAAAACTGTCCATAAAACGCAGGAGCAACCAAAGCAACCGTATGCTTGAACTCTTTAAGCATATCGAGAGAATCAGCAACACCCTTCTTGGCATGGTATGGACACACCCTTATACATTCGCCGCAATCAATACAGCGTTCTTTGAGTATTTTCGCCTTGCCTTTCTGCACTCTTATAGCCTGTGTAGGACACAGTTTAAGGCAATGGGTACATCCTTTGCATAAATCTCTGTCCAGAGTTACTGAATGCCAATATGTTTCCATACAACAATTCACAACCTTTCCGCCCACAAAATAATTTTATATACAACTTACCGTGGGCGGATAAGATGTATCATATTATTAATTTTTAGCGGAAACCACCAACGTAACAGTGGTTCCTTCACCTACCACAGTTTCCACTTTCATGGAATCTGTGTATTTCTTCATATTAGGAAGTCCCATTCCGGCACCAAATCCTAGTTCCCTTACACTATGGTCTGCCGTTGAATATCCCTCTTTCATCGCCATTTCAACATCGGGAATCCCAGGACCTTTATCTTTCATTACAATAACTATCTCATCAGGAGATATATCCACATCAATATCCCCGCCGTCTGCATGAATAACCATATTGATTTCACCCTCATACATAGCTATAGCAACTTTTCGCACGACCTCAGGTGCAAAGCCTAACTGATTCAAAGTCTTTTTTACTTTACTTGAGGTTTCGCCTGCACGGGTAAAGTCATCTCCATGCACTGTAAAGTGCAATTTCATAGCCTCCGCCACAGCTTATACCCCCTTTTCGTCACCAGTCAAGCCCTTGCAATACAACATACCGCTGGCAACATAAAGAGTGTGCTCTGTTGTAAGTATGGCAATATCCTTTGCCTTTGCCAAAGCAATTACGTCTTCGTCAGGGCACTTTCCTCTGACAAATACTATTGCAGAAATGTCCATCATTTCAGCCGTTCTTACAACCTGGGGATTAACCAGACCTGTAAGAAGCAAAACTTTGTCATTTACAAAGGCAAGAACATCGCTCATAAGGTCGCTACCGAAAGCAGATTTCACCTCTGTATCAAGCAAATCTTCCCCTGTAAGCACTCTAGCATCCAAAATTTCTTTGACTTCTGTAATTTTCATTTTTCTCTCCATTCCGCCCATTGAAAATACGGCAATATAGTTTTTATATTAATCTTGGTTTTCGTCTGGTTTATATAGTTTCCTGTGTACTTCCAGCTCTTTTCCTGTTTTAAGTATGTTTCGCCCATATTTGGTATGCAAATCAAAAATGGCGTCTTCAAGAGCCCTTGATTTCTTCACAGCAACGTTACGCTTTGTCTCTCCGTCATCAAACAACGAAAGCTGTTTAAACTTTTCATCGGGTGAATCCTGCAAATTGCTTATTGTAACACCAATAAGCCGTATTGTATGCGGTAATTTTTCATTACTCAGCAACTCCTTTGCAATATTGCAGATATCCTTAACAGAGTTTACCGCATCACCGCTCCGTGACCTTGTTATGCTCTTCATGTTTGAAAACTTTATTTTTAGTGTAACTGTCCTGCCCCACAAATTCTGTTTCTTCGCCCTGAGACTTACATCCCTCGACAAGAGCAGCAGTGCCTCCTCAAGAACTTTCACGTCAGAAACATCTTTTTGAAATGTATGCTCGCGTCCAATAGATTTTGATACCCCGTTTGCCACAACTTGTCTGTCATCATTTCCCGATGCAAGCTTCAATATTTCCCTGCCCATCGCTCCAAAAACAGCAAGCCTTTCAGGAGGTGTTTGCAACAAATCTTCCACTGTCACAATCCCCATTCGGTTCAGTTTATCAGCAGTTTTCAAGCCTATACCGCTGATTACCCCCACAGGTCTTGGTTTAATGAGTTCCACCAGTGTCTCCCTGTCCGGTATAACAAAAAAGCCATCAGGTTTCTTTTCTTCACTGGCAAGTTTTGCTCCCATCATTGAATATGATATCCCCACCGAACAGGTAACGCCTATCTTTTCAAAAATCTCTTTTTTAAGACTTTTTCCTATCTGTTCTGCTCCGCCAAAAATCCTCATAGAATGTGTAACATCCATATACCCCTCGTCAAGTGCCACAAACTCTATCTGGTCGGTGTACTTAAGCATAATCTCGTGGATTTTTTCGGATGCTTGTGCATACTTTCTCATATCCCCATGCATATATATCCCATCGGGACACCGTCTGTATGCTTCCTTTATGTTCATTGCGGAATGAATTCCATATTTTCTTGCTTCATAGCTGCATGTAGAAACAACCCCGCGTTCTTCGGGCAATGCACCAATAATCAAAGGTTTCCCTGCCAGTCCAGGATTATCACGCACTTCAATCGCCGCAAAAAACGCATCCATATCAACATGGATTATGGTTCTGTTCACTACCTTGCCTCTCCCTTTTGCAAATTCTCAATTCCTCTGTACAAATCAAAGTATGTGGGTTTTATTCCCCCCTCAACACGGTTGCTGTGGACCATTATCTGGTCTTCAAAAAACAGCCCTATCACCGGATTTAATTCTTTGAAATTCTTTACAAGATTATCAAAGCCCTCTTCCACACCGGAAATACTTGTTTTTTTCTTCAGGCTTTCTATAGCCAGGTTCATTTTGTCATCATTAAATCTGAATACATTGCCCTCATCAAGTATAAACGAGAATTTTAATTCCGGTGATACAATATAACTTCCTATAAAAATATCATACTCTCCGCTTTCAATGCATTGTGTGTATTTTTCATAATCAACACTTTGGAGGATTATTTTAAAGCCCATAGGTTCAAGACTTTTTTTAAGGAGTTCTGCCATACTCTTGCGGTATTCATTGTCCTCATTGAAGAGGACTTTAAATTCGGTTTTGTAGTTCTTTGTTTCTGCCTGTCCTGAACTCTGCTCCGACTCATCGGTTTTTATGGTTTCCACCGTCTTTGTATAAACCCCCTCTGTCAATTTCCAGTCATTCTCTCCCATTATCTCTCTGGTGGCGTTTTTGTTCAACGGAAACTCCATCTTATTCTCTCCGCAGATGTACCAATCAGGATGTACAGGTATCCCCGCAGGTGTGGCATATCCCATCATAATCTCGTCGATAATGTTCTGACGGTCAATACTGTATGAAATTGACTTTCTTACCTCGGGGAACTGCAACGCACCACTTTCATGATTTATGCCAAGAAAATGGAATATAGGCGTTTTCACCGACGTATAGGATGCCGAAACCGGGTCGACAAATCTTCCCCAATTCATATCATCTGATATTGTCATGTCAATACTGCCGGAACTGAATGCATAAAGAGCAGTATTGTTGTCAGGGAGCATTCTTACCACGATACAATCAGTCTCAGCCTTGCCTCCCCACCACTTCTTATTGCGTATAAGGTAAAATACATTGCCTTCGCCCCTGTCCTCAAATTTATACGGACCTGTGCCTATTGGCTTATAGTTTGAAGCATCTATCTCCTCCGCCCCTGACTTTATAATGGGAAAGTAAAGGAGACTGACAAAGTTTGACCATGGTTCTGTTAATTCAATCTCCACCTCATAGGGACTCAATTCTCTTGTGTTTTTTATAAACGAAACATTGTATGAATATATGCTACCCTCATTTGCCTTTATTTGATTTACCGTATAGAGTACATCCTTTGCATCAAAGGCTGTGCCATCGTGCCACAGCACATCCTGACGCAAAGCCAAAGTCCATTTCAAACCATCATCAGAAACTGTCCAACTCTCCGCAAGAGCCGCCTCTGGGTAAAGGTTTTCAGGCAAAGACACCAACCCATCATACACAGCATTAAGCATATGTATATTAGCTTGATTTTTGCTGAGTATGGGACAAAGTGTATCGGGTTTGTATGAAAAAATAGAAATTTCCCCGCCTGACACCTGTATATTTTCCTTATTTTTGCTTGAAATGTTATTCTTTTTATTTTCACCACAGCCTGATGTCATAATAATCATTACAACAACCAGTATAAGCGTTATTATCTTTTTCAAATCATTCACCTTTAATCCTTAATCATTATAAAAGCACCCATTCTGCCTGTTGCATCCTTGTGTGTACGGTAAGAATAAAGCATATTACTGTTGCATATTGTACAAACCTGTAAAACATCAATGTTTTCTCTTTTGATTCCGCAACCTTCCAGAATCTCCATGTTTGCTTTCCACAAATCCACCCTGGCTTTACCATTTTCACATCTTTCAACAAATTTTTCATCAAATTGCAATGCCACTTCTTCACCCGTTTCAAAACAGCATGGACCTATGGATGGTCCTATGGCAGCTTTTATGTTTGCAGGGTCAGCACCAAACTTTGACACCATAATTTCAACAGCATTTCTGGTTATACCTGCCACTGTTCCACGCCATCCCGAATGGACAGCAGCAACAACTCCTGCATTGGAATCAGCAAGAAGAACAGGCACACAATCCGCATAATAAACCACCAAAGGCAAATTTTTGAGATTGGTTACCATACCGTCCACATCCTGAATATCACTCTCGCGACTTACACCCTTGCCCGCATCTTCCTCTGTTATAATCCTTATATTTTCAGAATGGGTCTGCCTGCCCGCAGTTATTCTTTCAAAAGGGAATTCCATATCCTCTGCTACAAGGACGTAATTCGCCCTCACAGATTCCGGATTGTCACCGCAACGAAAACCCAGATTAAGTCCCTCTATTTTCCCTTCACTTTCACCGCCGCATTTGGTTGTAAAACAATGAGTTATATCGTCAATTTCTTCGAGCAAATCACTTTTAAAATAAACCCTGCCATTAAACTGTTTTCTTTTCACAATTCTCTCCTTAAATTTGTGTCGCGGAAAAATTCAATCGTTCAACACCGAAAACCCTTTTTGTTTTGTCATCTATTTCAAAAACTGCACCATTGAACCATACCTCACCCTCGGCTTTTTCAAACCTATATTTCTTGCGGGTATAGTACATATCCATTATAATCTCTTTTTTGACCCCAAGGATTGAATCCCTGACCCCTGTCATTCCCAAATCACTTATATATCCGGTACCACCAGGCAAAAGATGTTCATCCGCCGTCTGGACATGGGTATGGGTGCCAAAAACCACCGCCACCTTGCCGTCAAAATAGTTGCCGAATGCCAGTTTTTCGCTGGTTGTTTCTGCGTGGAAATCAACTATTATTATATCTGCCTTATTTTCCATTTCTTTTATTGCTTTTTCTGTTGCTCTGAAGGGACAATCAACAGCATCCATATTGATTCTGCCTATGGCATTGATAACACCAATCCTGATATATCCCAAATCGTCAACAAAGTAACCTGAACCCTCGGTCTCCGATGGAAAATTGGCAGGTCTGATTACCTGCGGAATATCAGAGAGCACTTGGGCATATTCGCGATTGGCAAAGGTGTGATTGCCCAAAGTTATAACATCAACACCGCTGCGCAGCAAAGTATTGGCTATATCCACAGTTATTCCGTTTGTTGCCGCAGTATTCTCGCCATTTGCAATGCAATAATCTATATTATACTTCCTTTTTATTCTTCCTAAATTGTTATATATAAATTCGCGTCCGTCTGACGCTACGATATCACCTATTGCAAGAATTCTCATATTTGTTTTCCTCTTCTAAAATTTTTACTACCAGTTTATACCTTTAATGCACACATAAGTAGCAAAGCAAATACCGGCAACAAGCAAAACAAATC
>JAZRNA010000062.1:0-4251 GCA_045647945.1 Clostridia bacterium | reverse complement strand
TGCCACTCTGCTTTTCAGATTGCTGATTTCGGCAGTTTTGTCAATAATCTCACCCTTGATGCTTTCAATATTTTCGTTGTTGCCCTCAAAGGTGGAATTTATCTTTGCAAACTCATCCTCTGCGTCCCTTATCTTTTCCAGAATTTCTTCATTTTTCCTTTTTAATTCGTCGTAAACCTTTGTATGACTCGCAATCAGTGCATCAAGCTGTGCTGCTCCACGCTGGCTCTTGCCCATTTCTTCGGTAATTCTGGCAATATTTTCCTTGCAATATTCAATGTTTGCATTGGCAAGACTTATCCTGTTGTTTTCTTCTGCCGTCTCCTCGGATGCGGTTTTTTGTGCCTGCCTGCATTCTTCCATCTGTTCTTCATATGTATTGATAAGATTATACATTTCCTGAGTGAGGTTTTCTTTGTCGTCAACCTCCTTTTGCATCATGTCAATACTGTTTGAAACAGCCTCCATTCGGTTGTCTATCTCAACAAGTTCTGCTCTTAATTTGGATATTGATGCAACTGAAACATTAACATCAACAACTCTCAACTCATCACGGAAATTAAGGTATTTTTTTGCTTTTTCGGACTGTATACGCAAAGGTTCAAGCTGTCCCTCAAGCTCTGACATTATGTCATTGACACGGGTCAGGTTGTCATTTGTTTTTTCCAGTTTTTTCTCTGCTTCGTTTTTTCTGTATTTATACTTGGTTATTCCTGCTGCTTCTTCAAATACTCTGCGGCGGTCCTCTGACTTGTTACTCAGAATTTCATCAATTTTGCCCTGCCCCACAATGGAATAACCCTCTCGGCCCAGACCTGTATCCATGAACAACTCGTGTATATCCTTAAGACGGCAGGATGCATTGTTGATAAGATATTCACTCTCACCGCTCCTGTAAACCCGTCGAGTAACAACCACCTCTTCAAAATCTATGGGCAGAATTTTGGCAGAGTTGTCAAGGGTAAGGGAAACCTCCGCAAACCCCTGAGGCTTTCTTACCTCGGTACCAGAAAATATAACATCCTCCATACGACTGCCACGGAGTGAACGTACACTTTGCTCACCCATAACCCATCTGATGGCATCGGAAATATTACTCTTTCCTGAGCCGTTGGGTCCAACAATGGCAGTTATACCGGGATTGAAATCAAGATATATTTTGTCAGCAAAGGACTTGAATCCCTGCAATTCAACACTTTTAAGATGCAAAAAAATTACCTCCTTGGTGGAAGTTTGGCACTTCTTTCCATTATAACTTTATCAAATTATTATACCATATTTTGAATTGGTTGTCTATAGTCAATTATAATCAAAAACCTTGTTTGACGTATAAGTCAAGCAAGGTTCTCTGATTATATTATACCGCCGTCTACAACGAGGGTCTGGCCTGTTATGTATGATGCAACACCCGATGCCAGAAAGAAAATCGACTCGGCAACGTCCTCCACTGTTCCTATTCTTTGAATGGGGATTTCCTGACAAAACGCCTCTATATCCTGGGGTGATAAATGTGAATTCATATCAGTATCAATCATTCCCGGGGCAACACAATTCACATTTATTCCTGACGGTGCAAGCTCTTTTGCCAACGCCTTTGTAAAGCCTATCACCGCTGCTTTTGCCGAGGAATACAAAACCTCGCATGACGCACCGGATATACCCCATATTGATGATACGTTGACAATATTTCCTCTGTGTTCTCTTACCATTTGCGGCACAACCGCCCTGGCACAGTTCATCATTCCGAACACATTTGTTTCAAAAACCGCCCTCATTTCAGATTCTTTGAAATCCGTAAAGAGTCCTTGTGCCGGTGCAATTCCGGCATTGTTCACGAGAACGTCAATTGTGCCAAATTTTTGATTTACCGCCTTTATCATTTCCTCAACCTGAAAATTATCAGAAACATCCGCACCAAAAATTTCTGCACTGCCCCCAAGGCTCTTTATTTCACGGCAAAGTTCTTCCGCCGCAGTTTTGCTCTTGTTGTAATTGATTGCAACATTGTACCCATTTTCTGCAAATTTTTTTGTAGTTTCCCTGCCAATGCCACGGGATGCCCCAGTAATCAAAACCGTTTTCATTCCGAAATCCCCTTTCTTGATTTTACCTTTTTTATTAGCGAATAATACTGGTTTTCACGCTTTGAAAAATTGAATTCCCTATGCCTGAGGCACACATCCAGATGTCTGAGCGCCGCACAAACAAACTCAGATGCAAACTTCTCCATATCAGACGTCACATCAAAACCAAAACTATCTCCAAGCATATTTACAGTATTTTTTACATTTACCGATGCCGAAATCAAAGCGTTTTTCACACTATACTCTGTATTTTCATACAGAGCTGTTTTGTAAACAGGGCTTGAAATATTCGCCGCCAAGTCCTGCAAAGTCACTCCTGCAAATCTTTTTTCTGCTTTGTTAAACTTATATCTTTCTGCAAGCATATCAAACAGGGCAGATACCACTGCATTTTCAAACATCTGCCTTTCTGCATCAGCCTTTTTTCTGGCATCAGCTTTTTCAAGTCTTTCTTCACGTTGAGCATCTGTGATTTCCCGGAGTATTTTTCTCTCCTTTTTGCCTATACCCGGTTTAGCACCGTCTTTCCGTTGAGATTTCCTCCTCTGGGGTTTCAGCATTGCCGCACCCAACACTTCAAAATCCACAAACTGTCTCTCTGCATCAACTGCTGATACTTTAATCTTTACCCTATCACCCACTGTAAAGCTGCGTTTTGTTTTCAGTCCTGTCATAGATACGCCATTATCCGAAATCACATATACATCATCTTCCAGGGTTCGTGCCGCTACAAAGCCCTCGACAGTGTTTTCCAGTTCTACAAAAAAGCCCGACGATACAACATGGGTTATCAGCCCGTCAAACTTTTCACCAATTTTATCAGTCATAAACTCCGCTTTTTTAACAGACTTCCAGTCAAGTTCTGCATCTGCTGCATTGACCTCTGTCACTGATGCCGTAACCGAAGCACTGATTGCCAATTCTTTAAAATGGTTTTTGCGTTTGTCAGAAAGCTCGCCTTTCAAACTTTCCTTTAAAACTCTGTGCACCGCAACATCAGCATATCGTCTTATAGGTGATGTAAAATGACAGTAGGTGTCAAAAGCCAACCCAAAATGACCCATATTTTTTTCGTTGTACTTTGCCTTTGACATTGCACGAAGAATCAAATAACTCACTACAACCGACTGTGGTGTTTCAGCAACAGAACATAAAATCCGCTGAAAATCCTTGGGGTTCATATCTGTACTATACTGAAAATCCACCCCTAAAACCGGCAATATCTGACCCAGTCGTTCAAGTCGCATAAGGTCAGGTTGTTCATGTATTCGGTAAACACAAGGGAGGCCTTTGTCGGTCAGGTGTTTTGCCACCGTCACATTGCAAATGAGCATAAACTCTTCAATTATGTTGTTTGATTGTGTTATGGGATATTTTTCTACATTTATTGGCCTTCCGTCTTTGTCCAATGTTATTTTGGACTCATGGGTTTCAAATTCTATTGAGCCGTCGGCAACTCTTTTTTTGTTCAGTATCCCTGCAAGTCTTTTCATCTGATGCAGCATTGACACCAGATGAGAATACTTTACACAAAGCTTTTCGTCGCCCTCCAATATTTTGGTCACATCAGCATATGTCATTCTGTCATGAGAACGGATAAAACTTTCACAAATATTATAACTCTTCACCTTGCCCCGGGGCGAAATCTCCATAAAAACTGACACCGCAAGTCTGATTTCGTTGGGCTTTAAGCTGCACAGCTCATTGGAAAGTTCAAAGGGCAACATAGGTATCACCGTATCAATAAGATACACACTTGTACCTCTGGAAAACGCCGCACGGTCAATGGGTGAGTTTTCGGTTACGTAGTGAGTGACATCTGCAATGTGCACTCCAAGGCAATAATTGCCGTTTTCCATCAACTCGATTGATACCCCATCGTCGAAATCCTTTGCGTCTTCACCGTCAATGGTTATAATAAGCTTGTCAGTCAAGTCTTTGCGACCAACACAATCAGCTGGCGTCACCTCTTTGGGCATTTTTTCCGCCTCACGCACAGCACCTGGCGGGAATTGCGGCATTATATGGTACGCACTAAGCAAATCAATAAAAGTCATAACTGGCTCATCTCCGTTTTTTAAAGCTGCTGGTATTTTGCCCCAAAATTTATTTTAATATCCCTTTAACAAAAACCGCCCCAAAAATTTGGAGCGGTTAAGTTTAAACA
>JAZRNA010000061.1:0-27689 GCA_045647945.1 Clostridia bacterium | reverse complement strand
CAGTTTCTATGTAGCCTCTGCAGCCACCAGTTTTGATGAAATCGGTAGCGGTGTTCACCGCGGAACCCGTGCAAAGCTTGCAGAAGTGGGCATCTCAACCTCGGGCAAGACAGCAGTTCATATGGAAAAATCAGATTACAGCAAATATGACTACATAATAGGTATGGACTCTGCAAATATCCGCAACATTCTCCGCATAACAGACGGTGACCCTGAAAACAAAGTTTCAAAGCTTCTGGAATTTGCCGGCGAGGACCGGGATATAGCCGACCCATGGTACACAGGGAACTTTGACGCAACATACGAAGATGTTGTCAAGGGCTGCACCGCCTTGGTCGACCTCCTGATAAATCAAGGCTTATAAAAAATTTATATACCTGTTGCCCCTTGTCCATCTTGACAAACTTTTTTCTAATATATATAATTAATCTTGATATATCAACAACGATTTTTTTCAGAAAGGCAGTGACATATATGAAATATATAGTTATTTTGTGCGACGGTGCTGCAGATACACCCGTTGATGCTCTTGGCGGAAAAACCCCATTGGAAGCAGCACATAAACCCAATATCGACCGTCTGGCATCCTTGGGTGAGGTAGGCATGGTTACAACTGTTCCCGGCAACCTCCCTCCCGGAAGTGATGTGGCAAACCTTTCGGTTTTCGGTTACGACCCCCAGAAGTACTATACCGGTCGTTCTCCCCTTGAGGCAGTGTCTATGGGTGTTCATCTTGAGCTTACAGACACCACCTTTAGAACAAATGTAGTAACTTTGTCAGACGAAGAAAACTACGAAGATAAAACTATGGTTGACTACAGTTCTGACGAAATCACCACCGAGGAATCAAGCCAGCTTATTGCCGCAGTAAACGAAGCTTTACGCACAGAAGAGTACGAGTTCTTCAGCGGAATCAGTTATCGTCATCTCATGGTATGGCACAATAAAGAGAACAACTTTTCTCTTACACCGCCCCATGATATTTCCGGCAAATGTGTAAAGGACCATCTTCCCAAGGACGAAACTCTTTTAAATCTTATGAAGAAAAGTCACGAGATTCTGAAAAACCACCCAGTGAACCTTGACAGAATAAGACGCGGTCTCAACCCCGCGAACTCCATCTGGATATGGGGCAACGGAACAAAGCCAAATCTTGATACATACAAAGATAAATTCGGGCTCCGTGGCACGGTTATTTCAGCCGTTGACCTTATAAAAGGCATTGGCATTTGTGCCGGTCTTGAAAATGTTGATGTTATAGGTGCAACAGGAACTGTGCATACTAACTTTGACGGCAAGGCGGAGGCTGCGATCAATGCATTACGCAATGGTTCAGACTTTTTGTATATCCACATGGAGGCACCGGACGAGGCTGGTCACCGACAGGAAATTGAAAACAAAGTGAAATCCATTGAGCTTATCGACGAAAAGGTTGTTGGACCCATTGTCACATCTCTGGAGGATGACAACGAGGATTTTGCAATGCTTATCATGCCCGACCATCCCACGCCTTTGGCAATCAGAACGCATACTTCCGACCCTGTTCCGTATATAATATACAAAAGCGGCAACTGTGCACAAGCCAAGGATATTTCTTACACCGAAGCCGAGGCACGCAAAACAGGCATTGTTGTGGAACACGGCTATACCCTTATGGATCGTCTTCTTCAAAAATAAGTTCTGATTTTCAAATCCAATGCCGCAAAGGAGTGTTTGCGGTGAATTTGGAACAAATTACAAAATATATTATAATTGCAGCAGGAATAGCAGGTGTGCTATTCCTGTTTCCATTTTTACTTAAACTCTTTGCACCATTTATTGCAGCATTTTTTATTGCCTCAATCTGCCAGAGTATGGTCAGATTCTTAGAACGAAAAGCCAAAATCAGCCGCGGAATCAGTTCTGCCTTATTGGTCACTGCCATTGTCGCCGTGGTGTCCGGTGTAGTTTTTATAGCCATAATCCAACTTGTTTCTCAGGCGAAAAATCTTGTTATTGCTCTTCCTGATACCATTGACACTTTCCGCACTCATCTTTCGGATTTTACCAGTAGATTTGATGGTATGCTCCTTGACCTGCCCCCTGAGTTCTCTCGTTTCCTGAATTTTTCAGCAGACAGCTTGAGGCAGTATGCCACAGATCTCTCAAATCTTGCAGCATCATGGGCGTTGGATGCCGCAAAAAGCTTTTTTGTCGCTCTTCCTGACATCCTCTTGTTCCTGACCATGTTCCTCCTTGGTATATTTTTCTTTACCAAAGACTATCTGCTTATTATAAATCTTTTCCACGAGCTATTCCCTGAAAGATTTCTCCGCCTGGCCTCTTCTGCCAAAACCACCCTTGTACACGCATTTTCCTCATATATTAAGGCACAGTTAATCCTTATGCTCCTTACATCACTTCTGATCACCATTTGCCTATGGATTATCGGCAAGGACTACGCTCTGCTGTGGGGAATAATCTGCGGTTTGGTTGATGTCCTCCCCATACTTGGCACCGCAATAATTCTTGTGCCATGGGCTCTTATTTCACTTATATACGGGGATATATACTCCTTTACCGCACTCATGATAATTCAGGCTCTGGTTTTCATATTCCGTCAACTTGCGGAGCCTAAAATAATCAGCCGTCAGATAGGAATTCATCCTATCCTGACTCTTGTCAGCGTGTATATCGGTCTTAAGTTTTTTGGTCTAACCGGTATAATCCTTGCTCCTATAATTACACTCCTTGGTGTAAATATTTTTGTGGCATATAAAGAAAAAGAGGACAGCTAAAAGCTGTCCTCTTTCATATTGTTGTACTTTTATTTATTTCTCTCAATCAAAGAAATCCTCACAACCGTCCATACGAACATAACCACCAGATATGCAACAACTCCGGCAATCAAGCCCCATGAGAACCACCATCTGGAGTCAACATTAAGAAGCTGTGGGCTTATTCCACCTGCAACGAGACGTATTTTTGAATAAAATCCAATAATCAAACTACCCACAGTCAGTGCCGCTGCGAATATTGCATAATCATAAACTCTCTGTTTGTTTTTCAATATATTCATCTTGCCACAAACAAACAGGCCTATTGCAAGCACAGCAAATACAACCGCAAGCACTTTCATAATTGTAGGCATCGCAAGAACTGCACTGCCGGTAAAGCCATTTTCTATAATTCTTATAAGAATAATCACAAGTATGCCCCATGACAAGTTTATCATAAACTTGTTTGTTGCTTTGTCGATTTTTTCTTTCTTTGCCATTTTCTTTTCTTTTTTAGCTGTCTGATTTAATTTTGCTGACATATCAAGTACAAAACCTTTCTGCCCATATTTTCTTGTTGTATCCAGGGATTGGGTGTTCCCTGCCTATATTTCGTTTCTGTCAAACATTATAATCGGAATAAGTGCACCTGCAACTGTCTCGGTTCTCAAAATCCTCCGCCCCAGTCCTATGGTCTTTACTCCGTTCTTCACTGCATAGTCTGCCTCGCTATCTGAAAATCCACCTTCAGGACCTACCAGTATGCCATAACTCTCAGCTCTTCTGTCCTCGGCAAGAACCTCTTTAAGTCCCTGCTCGCCCTGATGTCCAAGGATTTCATAAGGCATAAGGGGTACATCCAGTTCTTTCATCATGGCAATAGCCGTCTCAAAGGTTACAGGCTCATGAACCTTTGGGATAATCCCACGTCCACACTGCTTAACTGCCTCCACCGAAACCTTATTCCAGCGTTTTGCTTTTTCTTCGCCTGAGGCTTTGTTGGCTATTTTAGTGACACATCGTTCCATCATAACGGGCACAATTTCAAAAACTCCAAGTTCTATCGACTTTTGAACAATACTTTCCATCTTGCCGGATTTGGGAATCCCCTGGAACAGAGAAATTTTGATTTTTGCCTCTGACAGAGATTTGTTGCTCTCGAGAATTTTTGCCCTGCAGACATTTTTCTCAATAGAAATAAGTTCCGCCAGATATTCTGTTCCACTTCCGTCAAACACAAGAATCCGGTCACCGCAACTCATCCTCAGCACCTTTTCAATGTGTCTGGAGTCCTCAAAAATCTCCGCAATGTCGCCGGAAATATTTTGCGGTTCGGTAAAAAACCTTCGCATAGGCAATAATTCCTTTCTGTTGGAACTATATGTTCTGTCTAAAACACACTACTAATCATTCTAACACAAAAGAACAAAAATTTCAACCCCTAATTTTGCCACTTTGGGTAGTTAACCTCTCAGCTTCCCCAACACCACACGGTCAATACCGCTCAAATCCTTTATTATTTCAATATTGCAAAATCTTTCTTCCATAATTTGTGCAACTTGCTCTGCCTGACCCACTCCTACCTCAAACGCAAGAATGCCGGAAGGAGCCAGGGGTACGCAACCGGCTATACGCCTGTAAAAATCCAGTCCGTCAGCACCTCCGTCAAGTGCTGTCACCGGTTCAAAATCCTTTACCTTTTTTTCCAAGGTCTCAATATCCCCTTTGGGTATGTACGGCGGATTTGACACAACAATATCAGGTAAACATTCAAACTCAGGAAATTCTGCCATTATATCACATTCCAAAAATTCGGTTCTTTCACCCACACCCAGTCTATCCCCGTTTTTCCGGGCAACATCAAGAGCCCCTTTTGATATGTCAACAGCAGTTACTCTCGCCTTTGGCAGATAATGCGCCAGACTGACAGAAATACAGCCTGACCCTGTGCCTATTTCAAAAATATTTACAGTCCCAAAATCCTTATATCTTTCAATAACTGTTTCAACCAGCATTTCTGTGTCCGCCCTTGGGATAAGGGTTTTTGAATTTACCTCAAACCACAAGGACATAAACTCACAGCCACCCACGGCATATTGCACCGGTTCACCGCTCTTAACTCTTTCAAGGGTCTGCAGAAATCTTTCTTGCGAAACCCGGTCAAGTGTCTTTTCGCCAATAATTAAATCAGTTTTGCCAACAGCCAGAAGATTTGCGAATATAAAATCAACATCGGCAACAGGACTGTCGTTGCCTGTTGCAACCAATTCCCCTATCGCCTTTTTTCTTAAATCCCGTATTTTTACCATTTGTCGTCACTCTTATTTTCGGGCATAACAGCCTTGAGAGAGGCTATTGCCACCTCAATCTGGCTGTCATCCGGTTCATTGGTGGTTATGTACTGAAACCACTTTCCCGGAGCACTGATTACCGCAGTAAACCAGTTGTCATGACGTCCTGCAAACTTGATTATTTCATATGAAATTCCTGCAACAACAGGCAAAAGTGCCAGTCTGAGAAGCAGTCTGGTAAATGCATTTTCCCAGGAGATAAACGAAAAAACAACTATGCTTATAACCATAACAATCAAAAGGAAACTGGTTCCGCATCTGGGGTGGAGTCTTGAGTGTTTTCTCACATTCTCAATGGTCAGTTCTTCACCGCTTTCGTAGCAGTGTATTGACTTGTGTTCTGCCCCGTGGTACATGAAAACACGCTTTATATCATTCATCTGGGATACCAAAGTGATATAGATAATAAATATACCTATCCTCACCAGCCCTTCAGTTGCAGTAAGCAAAATGTGATTTTCAATTATCCCTTTAAGGAACCCTACAATAACCGCCGGCAACATGATGAACATTAACACACTGAACACTAAAGACAGACAAACCGCAAAATAAATAACCGCATTGGTCGCCTTTTCGGAGCCCAGCTTTTCTTCAAGCCACTTTTCAAACTTTCCCTTCTCTTCCTCAATTTGATTTCCATCCTCGTCAACTTCAAAAAACTTTGCAGAATACATCAGCGCCTGTATTCCCACAATCATGGAATCAAAAAAGTTGACACATCCACGAATAACGGGGAACTTCAGTATTTTGTTTTTTCTGCCCTTTCCTATGGACTTTTCATCAACAACAATCTCACCATCAGGCTTGCGCACAGCGGTAGCTATCTTTTCAGGTCCTCTCATCATGACCCCTTCAATCACCGCCTGACCGCCTATTGAGGTTTTATGTATATTATTCTTTTCTTTCATATCTTTCACCTACTCTTTCAAGGGGAGCATTCGCTCCCACTTAATTGAGTATATCATATCAATTACATTTATACAATACAAATTTCCAAAGTTAATATTTTCTTTACTTATATCTGTCAATGTCCCGCAGGGTAATCCCCTCATGAAGAGCAATGTTTATACCGTTAGCAATAATCTCAGCAACACGGCTGACCAGAAAGTCCACTTCCTTCGGGGTAACAACAAAATCCCCATGTTCCGGTGACAGAACCTGCTTTATCATTGAATATTTGTCCTCCTCCGCAATTACAGACAGCATCTTGTAGAGGGGTTGGTTTTCCTTTGCATTATGCCTCAAATCCTCAAGAATCATATCAATGGTATCCCCAGCAATGGTAGCGGCGTCAATCACTGTAGGCACTCCTATTGCAATCACGGGCACCCCCAAGGTCTCCTCGTCAACAGCCATTCTCCGGTTTCCAATCCCCGCTCCCGGTGTAATCCCTGTATCCGTCATTTGTATGGTATTGTTAACACGTTCCATTCGCCTTGAACAAAGGGCATCAATGGCGATAACCAATGACGGCTTCACCCTGTCCACCAGCCCTTTCACAATTTCTCCCGTCTCAACTCCGGTTATTCCCAAAACCCCCGGCGACACCGCACACACCGCACGCAGTCTTTCATCAATTTCTTCAGGCATGTATTCAATAAGATGTCTTGTTACAAGGACTGACTTCACAGTCTTTGGTCCCACCGCATCGGCGGTTATATTCCAGTTTCCCAAACCTACTACCAAAACTGTCCCCTCTGTATTTTTGCCCATCAAGGGCTTCAGTTCCTTGGCACAAACCCTGCAGGCCTCCTCATAGGTTTCCTGTTCCACCTGCCCATTGTCCGGCAGTTCAATGGTAATATATTTCCCCACAGCCTTTCCCAAAGCCTCTACGCCTGACTCATCAACAATTTTAACCCTGGTCACGTGTATCCCGTTATCAAAACTCTCTTCCTCCGCCTCAACCCCCTTAATCTCGGTGTCTATAGCTCCGGTTTCAAGATACATCTCCCTTGACTCAATGGCAAGGTCTGTCCGTGCATTAAACCCCATCTTAAAAACTCTCCTTTTTTCAAAAATTACTATATATCATTCCCCGCTGTCACAAACACATACTTCTTGACACTGAAACTGGTTTATGATAAAATGTGAATATATTATGAATAAAAATAGATGTGTTGATGTATGCTTTTGGCAATAGACTTTTTGCAGGTATAACATATAGTTTTGTCAGCTTGTAAAATTCTCAATAAATCCGGTAAGTTCTGATGCACTTTTCAGCTTTACACCGGCAATAAGCATTTTTGTATCCTCCTGGGACAGGTCATTTTTGTACACTTCCTTGTTGTACAAAAATTCTTCCTTTCCACCATGGGATACATATACATCAAGGAGGTCACCCTCCAGACGGACAAGATAGTATTCAAAGGGTTGTGGCTCATCATGACTGCTTGCCATACTTTCCCTTGCGTCCTCTGACTCTACAGGATATCTGTCAGGAACAGAAGCTGTCTCAGTGAGTACAGCAGATTTTTCCTCCATGATATTTTTGGTTATGGTATAGGTTGCAAAACCTGTGCCAACCGCCACAAAGGTCACCAATACAAAGAGCATGAATATTTTAAAGGTTGTTTTTAACATACTTGTTTCCTCAGCCTTTCTTCTTTCAGGCATTTGCCAAAAAGATTTTATGTATCCATCTTCTGCATCTAATTGTTGACATTTTTGAAAAAAGTATACTATAAAACAAAATTTATTTGACAAAACATTTTGCGCCTGTGTAGTCATGCAGGCAAACAGGAGGGGTTTTCTTTGAGAAACAATCCTTATTCCAAAATATTTTTGAAGGTTTTTTCCATCACAGTGATTGCAGGTCTTGTTCTTGCAATACTTATTCTGGTGGGCTCTGTCTTTGGACTGTTCGGAAACATGACCGATTTGGATATCCAAACCATCATCTCCAACAGTTCAACTCAGATTGTCTACATTGACAGTCAGGGTCAGGAGAGGCCTCTCACCACCCTTTCAGCAGAACAGAACCGCATCTGGGTGGATTTTGACCATATTCCTCAGGACCTGAAAGATGCCATGGTTTCAATAGAGGATGAACGTTTCTATACCCACAATGGTTTTGACCTGAAGCGTACCACCAAAGCATTTTTTGTCTTTGTCAAAAACAAATTAACCCGTCAGCCAACCACCTTTGGCGGCAGCACCATAACCCAGCAGTTGGTAAAAAATCTGACCCAAAAAACCGAGCGTACCGCCGCAAGGAAAATACAGGAAATTTCCCGTGCGGTTAATTTGGAAAAGAAGATATCAAAGGACAAAATTCTGGAGCTTTACCTCAACTCAATATACCTTTCCCAGGGTTGCAACGGCGTGCAGACTGCCTCACAAAAGTTCTTTGGTAAGCCTGTAAGCGAACTCAGCCTTGCCGAGTGTGCATCAATCGCTGGCATAACCCAATACCCCTCTCTTTACGACCCTCTCATCAATCCCGAAAAGAACAAAGAGAAACAAGAAGTGGTTCTTGCCAAAATGCTGGAGCTTGAATACATCACTCAGGAAGAGCACGACGCAGCGGTAGCAGAAGAACTTGTTTTTACCGAATTTGACGAAAGCACTCTGGTTACAGGCACGATTCATTCCTACTTTGTTGACCAGATTGTATATGATGTTCTTGACTCTCTTATTGAACTTGGATATACCAAAAACATCGCAAACAAAATGTTGTATTCCGGCGGTCTCAAGATAGTTGCCACCATTGACCCCAATGTTCAGGACGCAATGGAAAATGTCTTTGAAAATACCGACAATTTCCCCAACTCAACAGGAGATAACCCCGCACAGGCGGCTATGGCAGTTATTGACCCTTATACCGGTGAAGTTAAGGGACTGGTTGGCGGAATCGGCAAGAAAACAGGCAACGTGGTACTCAACCGTGCCACCCAGACTCTCCGTCAGCCCGGTTCTACAATCAAGCCTATTGCAGTTTATGCTCCTGCTATCGAAAAGGGCATCATCAATCCTGCAGATATTTATATTGACAAAGCAATCGATTACAGCGGATGGACACCCAGAAACTACGACCACAAATATTACGGTCCCGTTTCGGTTCGTGTTGCGTTAAGACGTTCACTCAACACCATACCCGTTCAGATTCTTGATGAGCTGGGGGCAAATGTGTCCTACAACTTCCTGACTCAGAAGCTTGGTGTAACCTCCCTGGTAAAACAGGAAACAGGCTCTGACGGCAAAGTATATTCAGATATTGGTCTTTCTCAGCTTGCACTGGGGGGACTTACCCATGGTATCTCTGTTCTTGAGCTTACGGCAGCATACACCCCATTTGTTAATAGGGGAATATATGTAAAGCCTTACTGTTTCACCTCGGTCACCGACTCAAAGGGTAATGTATTGCTCTCAAATGAGCCCAAACAAACTATCGCAATGAGCGAAAAAACTGCATACGTTACCAACCGTATGCTCAACGAGGTAGTAACCTCCGGTACAGGCGGCGGAGCACAACTCCCATCAGGGATGTACACCGCAGGCAAAACCGGTACAACCTCCAATAATAACGACCGTTGGTTTGTGGGTTACACGCCCCATTATGTAGCAACTGTCTGGTATGGTTATGACAACCCTCAGCCAATCAGTGCATCTGGCAATCCATGCATTCCCGTTTGGCGTTCGGTTATGAACACAATAAACGCCGGCAAAAAGAATTCTTATCCCACCCCGCCCTCCGGTGTGAAATCCGTGAGCTATTGCAGTGAAACAGGACTCCTCCCCGGTGAAAATTGCGGTGATGCTGTTACTTCATTCTGGTTTGTTACTGACAATGTTCCCAAAAAGACTTGTGAATCATCTCACAAAGACGAGGATGAGGAAGCAACCGAAAACCCAGAAAGTGTTGAAACCCAGGAACCTGTTGAGGAAATCGCTGTCCCTGAGGTTTCATCCCCTCCCACCGAAACACCAACAGTGCCTACAACTCCACCCGATGGGATATAATGAAAATATTAAAAGGCAGAACTTTCAAAAGTTCTGCCTTTTTTGTTTTTGCTATACTATTTCCTGCTCCAAATTTTCAAATTCCTCTGAAGAGAAGAACTCTCCTAAAGTAATTCCCAACCCGTCACATAAAATTTTTATTGTAATCAACTTTGGATTTTTGCTTCTTCCATACAAAATCGCCTTAAGCGACGAAGGCGGTAATGCCGACATGGTAGCCAGCTTATTAACCGTTATTCCGCGTTCTTCGCATAATTTTAAAATCCTTATTTTAACCGCATCTATAGTTTTCATAACATCACTCCTACACACATATTACACAAATATTATTGACTTAATAGGCGATGCATGATACTATATAGGCATTACATTGCCTATGAGGAGATTATGTTTTATGGCTAAACCAAAGAAAATTCTTGAAAAAATAAAAAAGGTGGAACATATAGTTGACGAATTTATAGAAACCTCTGATACCAATATTGACACAAAGAAACTGGTCAGTATTTCAAAGAAAATACGGAAAATCAATGACAAAATTATCAAGGATATTGATAACATCATAAAGAATAATTTGACATAAAAACAAAAATACTGTATATTGGACATATACTACATGTATTTTACGGGGGACTTTGGGAAATGAAATTTGTTTCATGGAATGTAAACGGACTTAGGGCCTGTCTTGACAAAGGATTTATTGATATTTTCAAGGATTTTGATGCAGATATTTTTGCATTACAGGAGACCAAAATGCAACAATTTCAGGCAGAGGTTCCAACCCATGGATACTTTCAATACTGGAACAGTGCCGACAAAAAAGGTTACTCAGGAACGGCTGTTTTTTCTAAAAAAGAGCCCCTTTCGGTGTCTTGTGGCATAGGCATTGACCGTCACGACCACGAGGGCAGAGTTATAACACTTGAATTTCAGGATTTTTACTTTGTGACCTGCTACACTCCCAATTCCCAAAACGAGTTGGCAAGACTCAGCTACCGCATGGAATGGGAAGATGACTTCAGGCAGTACATTCTGAATCTTGACAAAATGAAACCTGTTATTCTTTGTGGGGACTTAAATGTGGCACACAAGGAAATCGATTTGAAAAATCCAAAAACAAACCGACGCAATGCAGGCTTCACCGACGAGGAACGTGAAAAAATGACTGTTTTTCTGGATTCCGGTTTCTGCGACAGTTTCCGTCATCTTTATCCTGATGCTGAGGGTATATATTCGTGGTGGAGCTATCGTTTTAAGGCTCGCGAAAAAAATACCGGATGGCGTATTGATTATTTTCTAACCTCGGACAGAATTAAAGATAAAATAAAAGACGCCGGCATCCATGCCGATGTTTTTGGTTCGGATCATTGTCCCGTGTCTTTGGAAATAGAAATTTAGAATATCTTTTCATATTATGAAAATACTAAATAAAAAAACATAAGGAGAAAATTTATGAGCGTATTACATTTGGATTCAAAAAGTTTTAAAGAAACTATAGCAAATACTCAAAAACCAGTTCTTGTGGACTTTTTTGCAGAGTGGTGTATGCCCTGCAAAATGTTTGCCCCAATCTTAGAAAAGGTGTCCGACCGCATTGGTGATGCTGCAGTAATCTCCAAAATCAATATTGACGAAGCAGAGGAAATCGCAGCGGAATACCGCGTTGCATCAATCCCTACTCTCATCCTTTTTAAAAACGGCGTGGAGGCTGACCGACGTGTGGGTGCACTGGCAGCAGGGGAACTTATGACCTTCCTTGGCCTCTAATGTATGATTTTCTTAAATCAAATGTTTTAAAAAAACAAAAGACTTCGTTTTAAAACGAAGTCTTTTTTGTTATTCTTTTTTTGCGTCTTCGAGCATTTTTTCCACCTGGTCTTTTTGCAAAACGCTGAGGAAGGTAAACTTTTTGTCAAGGGACTTTTCTATAAGTTCTATTCCCCGTTCTTTCTGACCATTTTTCAAAAGCAACTGTCCGTATCCGTAATATGGTTCAGGGAAATGAGGCTCTTTTTCAAGGAGTTTTTCATAAATTTCTGATGCCTTTTCAATGTCCCCATACAACGCATATGCCTCAGCCAAATTGTCCATTATTATCAAATCGTCTGAATTATATTCAAAAGCCTCTTTGTTAAACTCAAGGGCACGTCTGGCATTTCCGCTTAACACATACATAAGCCCAAGATTTTGATAAAGGTTTGTGGTCTTGAAATCAACCATAGCCTCCTCTGTCATTTCGATGGCCATTGGCAGATTTCCACTCTTCCATTCAGCCACTGCAAGGAGGGATTTAACTCTCTTTTTCAATTCCGGCTTCACCGCCGACAAGGATGCATGTGTCAGGATTTCCTTTGCAAAGTCAAGCTGACCGTCACGCAGCAAAAGATATCCATAATACATCAAACTTGCACCGCCCAATTTCCCAACACGGTTGGCAACGGCAAACAGCCTGAGTGCACCTTTGATGTCACCTTTGCCATACTTTCTTCTGGCAAAAACTGCAACAAGTTCTCCGCGTCTTGCAATCACAAGTATAATCAGGACCGCAAACGTCAACAATGCCACCAATCCCATATATTCACCCTCTTAAATTCTTTTTAGCCCAGATTGTTCACTGTTCTGGGGTATGGCAGGACATCACGAATGTTGCCCATACCGGTAAGGTACATAACCGCTCTTTCAAAGCCAAGTCCAAATCCCGCATGCTTTGTTCCGCCGTACCGACGGAGGTCAAGGTAATGTCCATAATCCTCTGTATCAAGACCAACCTCTGCCATGCGGTTAAGCAAAACATCCATACGTTCTTCTCTCTGGCTGCCGCCGATTATTTCACCAATTCCGGGAACAAGACAGTCCATAGCAGCAACAGTCTTGCCGTCATCATTTAGGCGCATATAGAATGCTTTGATTTCCTTGGGATAGTCTGTAACAAAAACAGGTTTTTTAAACACTTCCTCGGTAAGATAGCGTTCATGCTCTGTCTGGAGATCGATTCCCCATTCAACTGGATATTCAAAATCCTTGCCACTGTTCTTAAGAATTTCCACAGCCTCGGTATAGGTAACGTGTCCAAACTCATTTTCTAATATATTATTCAATCTTTCAATAAGACCCTTATCTACAAAGTTGTTGAAGAACGCCATTTCTTCAGGTGCATTGTCAAGCACATATCTGATGACAAACTTAAGCATATCCTCAGCCAGTTTCATATCATCAGCAAGGTCTGCAAAAGCAATCTCCGGCTCAATCATCCAGAATTCCGCTGCATGACGTGTCGTATTTGAATTCTCGGCACGGAAAGTAGGACCAAAGGTATAAATATCACCAAATGCCATGGAGAAAGTCTCGCCCTCAAGCTGTCCGCTTACGGTAAGAGAGGTTTCTCTGCTGAAGAAATCCTGAGAATAATCAATCTTGCCGTCTTCTGTTTTTGGCAGATTGTCCATATCAAGAGTTGTAACCCTGAACATCTCACCTGCACCCTCACAGTCACTGCCTGTAATAAGAGGCGTGTGCACATACACAAAGCCACGGTCATTGAAGAATTTGTGGATTGCATATGCAATAACAGAACGAACACGAAAAACCGCAGAAAATGTATTTGTTCTTGCCCTCAGGTGCGGAATTGTTCTCAAATATTCAAAGGAATGACGTTTTTTCTGAAGAGGGTAATCCGGTGTGCTTTCGCCCTCAACCATGACCTTTGTTGCCTTGATTTCAAAAGGCTGTTTTGCATCAGGAGTAAGAACCAACTCGCCCTCAACACGTACAGACGCACCCACATTGAGTTTGCACAGCTCTGCAAAGTTGTCAAGCTTTTCCTCCTCAATGACAACCTGGATATTTTTAAAGAAAGACCCGTCATTGAGTTCAACAAACCCAAAGCTCTTTGACGCACGCAAAGTTCTTACCCAGCCGTTGACTGCTACCGACTGTCCTCCCAGTTCATTTGATTTCAAAAATACTTCTTTAATCTTCATTGTGCAACCATCCTTAATCTTATAAATCCATAACATTATATATTATACAGAATATTTTTAATAAAATCAACCATAATATGTATATACAAGAAATTTTTTTGCATTGACACCCGCATATAACTCCGAAAGGCGGTGAATCTGTGAAGTTTGTATCACAAAACAACAAAACCTGCAATGCCGAATATACCCATATTCCCGACTCTGATATGGAAATCCCCAAATCCTTGGGCATTCCATCCTACCGCGATACTGCAAAACTAGCCAAAAACAAAAAGAAAAAGACATAAACGGAGGCAATGCCTCCGTTTTATTCTTTCACTTCCTGGCCGTTTCGTGCATCATAGTGAAGGATAACCCCTGTGTCAGTAGCCACCTGCCACACAGGAATAGCAAGGATATTGCGATAACTCTCCGCACCTTTGCCTATATAATATCCGGGTCTTATACTCACAATGGTGTGTGCCCTGTTTTTCTCCAGCTTTTCACTTTTTGTTATATCGGCAAGAATGCTCACAACGCTGAAATACGGCACGGTGCCACCTGAAGCTGAGAAATCAGAAATGAGATTTTTCCCCGCGACTGAAAATATTCCATCTTCAGACAAGTCAAAGGAGATGTATGCATCAAAAAACTCAGCGTCATCATGCTTTACTGTGAAGATTGCCCTTGTACCATCCTCTACAAAATTAAGGCCGTTGAACTGGTATACATCAGGCATAATACCAAGGCTCTCCATTTCCTTGCGACACAACTTTTCTATATTTTCCTGTGAAAAATCTGTAACCAAGCCTGACGGATTATAATTGAAATACTTAAACTCATCACCATCAACAAACAAACGTCCGGTAGAACTTATATATTCCCCGTCACCACCCTTTTCATAATCTTCCCCAAGAAATTTAGCTATCATTTCTCTGCTGCTGCCAAACATTTTCTCTATATAGAAGTTATATATATCCGGAGTTTCAGGTATTTCTAATTCCCCGGGAAGATATATCATACTTTTGGCGAGAACACCCGAGAGGCTCTCTGTCATAGCTTTTTTTTCTTCACGTTCATAGTTCTTTGCACTGTTGAGAACAATTATAAGCATAATATTGATGGCTATCAGTACAAATATAAAAATCGTTTTAAGTCGTCTTAAATCCATACTCTATTCCCCCCGAATTTCCCAGACTGCAGATGTTTCTTTCTCATCTTCAATAGGTCTGTAAATCAAACACCCGCCTTTTATGACCCGGCATTTGGGGTTTTGCTCGCAGAAAGTATTCACCGCTGTAAGAATTTCTTCGCACTGGTTTATTTCTTCTGTTTTCTCTATAGCTTTGACCCAGATTTTAAGTTCGGTAAGAACTCCATTTTTAACTACCGCCCTGACTGCACTGTCTTCATCAATTACCACCCTGTGTCCGTCAACAAAATAATCAAATTTGAATACCATGTTTTCCTGTAATATATCCGGGAAAGCGATAATCTTTAAATCCGCGTTGTGTTTTTCGTCACTCACACCACAAAGAGTAAACACCCTCTCAACAAGCGAAGAAAGTCCTGAAACAACAGAATATGCACCTGTCCCCATTTGTCCGCTTTGACCCAGAGAAACCCCCTCATTTTCACCCAAAGCCTTATACTCGATTTTGCCCTGTGGATGAACACTCAAACTCCCTGTCTCTCCTATAAACATAATGGCACCATCACTGTTTGCATACTGACGTATAGTGTTGGGATTGTAGCCAAACAGATTAATCAATCCTGTGGCAAATTCTGTGGTTCGCGTAAAGTTTATCCCTCCCTGATACACCCTTGGCACTTTAACAACTATTGCATTTGCACTTTGTTCACTTGGAGGAATCACAATCATCTCATCCAGAGACACACTCCCTATATTTTGACCTCCATTCTCATATGCAAATGAATAGGAACCAGTTTGGTTATCAGATGTGTCGCGTATTACATTTTTTAAAACAGCAGTCTCTGTGTCTATGGTAATTTTCACATATTCCCCTGACACCTCGTCCTTGATAAGAACCAAAACCCCTCTCTCCGAGGATACATTGGGTATAAAAACCGTTTCACTATATGCAGTTACGTTCTTTAGAAAAGCTGTTTCCTTTGTCTCATAAAACTGCAAATCAAAATTCACTAGACGCACACTTGGATACCTGACATATACGGAATTTCCCTCAAGTGCATTTTTCCACTGTTGAGCCGACACCCTTTCAAATGCTGTCTCCTTTTGAGAATATGCCTCCCGCATAATCATATTGATGGATTCAACCACCTTCCCGTATTCCCCATTATCCTTCAAAATCAAATCACGATTTCTTGCACAATTTGTCATTATAACATCAGGTTCTGACCACTTCCAAAAGGTACTGACAACATTCTGTGAGGATAGGTTTTCTGCCTGACTATCCACAGGAGAATTTTCCGGCCCCCAAAACACCGTACCGATCGAAACCTGACCCCTGTAAAGATCAAGCACCGAATATAAAAGACCAAAACAGCAGATTGCAAGAAAAATCAACAGAAGTGACTTTCCTCTTTCTATCCACTTTTTCCTATCCCCGGGCAACATTTTTTTCACCGGCAAACCCACCCCTTTACAATAAATTTCAAAAAGGACGACCCATGGTCGTCCTTAATCAAAGTCAATCCAATCCCATTCCACGATCTTTAGGTTGCGAGAGATTTTATTATGTCAATAATATTATAATTGTATTTTGTAACAGACAACTTCATAAGTTGAACACGTTCACCGTTCTCCGCCCTGACAAGAATGACATTTTCACCCTGTCCCAAGGATATAGTGTTCATGAAAAGTCCGGACGCACCGATTTTAACCTCTGATGCTGTCTTTACCTTTTGTGTCACACCATTTTCATCAACATATGTTGCCTCGTTATAGAATTTTTTATAATTTCCCTCTGTTGCATCAAACCAATACAGAGTAACTGTTGTTCCCTCTTTGCCATAGCCCGAGATAATGTATGCCTGATTGAAGGTTGAATCCTTTTGGTTCTGGGGTTTGGTAACAACCACAAGTCCTGAAGAATTGCCTGCAACATCAGCATCCAGCGTCTCAGGTGCTGCAAAAACACCAACATGACTCAGAAGCAAAATCATAACTGTCAAAAGCATTATATAAATTTTCTTCATGGTGATTCTCCTTATTATACAGTCAGAAAATGTAATCCTTTACAACTTCCGTATTCACAGTATAACATACAAATGTTACAAAGGCATTACAAGCACATTACATTTTTCTAAAACATTATTTTTTCAGTTTTTAACAAAAACGACTGACTGACATTGACAAAAGAATCTTTTGGTGGTAGACTTTTCTTAAATTAAAATACTTTATAATGAAGGGATTTTGATTATGAAAATTTCAACAAGCACATGTTCTTTTGGACAATTTTCAAATGAAGAAATGATTAGTTTTGTTTCAGAGGCAGGTTTTGACGCTCTTGACTTCTCCTTGGGAAAAAAGGAATTTTATGATGCTTCCACCGACTCTGACAGCTTTAAGGAATCCTTTATCACTCTAAGAAAAATGGCAGAAGAAAAAGGGCTTGTATTCAATCAGGCACACGCTATGTCTCCCTGGCCAAATGTTGATCAAAGAAGCTCCGTTACAAAAGAAGCGTTTGACAATATGGTACGATGCATAAGAAACGCATCATATCTTGGTGCAAAGATTATCGTTGTTCATCCATGTCAGCACCTTTTCTACCTTGACGAAGGGGTTCCCGAAAAGCTTTTTGAAATAAATGTGGAATTTTACAAAGAACTTATACCCTATTGTGAGGAATATAACATAAAGGTTGCTACTGAAAACATGTTTCAGGGAAAGGATACATCTTTTTACAATTCCCGTTGTTGTCTCACTGCATCAACATGTTCTGACCCTGCAGAGTTCTGCCGTTATGTAGACGCTGTAGACAGTCCATGGATTACAGCTTGTCTCGATGTTGGTCATGCAGAAATCCTTAGTCACGATTCCGCCGACTTCATCAAAACCTTAGGCAAAGGCAGACTTAAAGCTCTGCACATTCAGGATGTTGATGGTTTTTACGATTTACATACCATGCCCTATTTCGGTGGCATGATTGACTGGGACAAAACAATGAAGGCGCTGGCAGAAATAGGATATGAGGGCGACCTGACATTTGAGGTTCCCGGCTACTTTAGTGCCCTGCCCAAAGAGCTTATTCCATCCGCTACAAGACTTCTTGCAGACACCGGCAAGCATTTGAGAAACAAATTCCTCGCCGCAAAATAAAACTGTAATAATTCATTAAAACCTTTGTGCCCATATCCGGCACAAAGGTTTTTTTAACATTCTTTTCAATCAAACATATACTGACATTGGGAGCGTGATTTCCTTATGGCTAAAATTTTTATTGATCCCGGTCACGGCGGGCCCGACCCGGGAGCTGTAGGAAACGGTGTAACCGAAGAATTTGTGAACCTCAATGTTTCACTTGAGCTGGCAAGACTTTTGCGTGATGCCGGATTTGATGTGCGGCTTTACCGCACCACCAGTGATGAGAATGTCCTCAGCAACAAAAACGCCGATCTCCGGAGCCGTGCACAGACCGCAAACAACTGGGGTGCCGACTACTTCATAAGTATTCACACCAACAGTTCTGAACGTCCAGCAGCATCGGGGGTTGAAGCATATGTATATCGTCTGGGCGGCACCTCTGAAAGACTTGCTCAATCAATAGTGGACTCGGTTGCACAACAGCTTGGTTCCCGTAACCGCGGAGTAATGCAGGCAAACTTTGCTGTATTAAGGCGAACCAACATGCCTGCTGTTCTGGTGGAACTGGGTTATCTTACCAACGCAACAGAAGCGCTTAACTTGAACAGTCCTGCATGGCAGAGGGCTGTTGCCGCTGCCATATTCCAAGGTATTGTTGATGCCGTGGGCCTGCCACGACCATAAAAGTCAAAACGGGTGATGCCCTATGGGACACACCCGTCTTTCTATTCTTCAACATCAGTTATTGTTAAATTCTCTTCAGTCACCTCTGCCGACTCCTGCGATTCCTCTCCTGTTACAGTTTCGGTATCTTCCGGTTTGTCCACCATTGGTTGCTGATTTTCTGTCCCTTCGTTTCCTGACGGCTTTTCTTCTACTGCAGGAACTTCAATCGCACCTGTATAAACCTTCAGTTGCTCCGATGGTGTGCCCTCATCAGCAGGGTTGACCTCTTCCTCAATGTTGGCAGCCTTGTAAACACTGTTTGTAAGCTTTTCTTCCTTCACAACCTCACCATTCAGTTTTACAATACGCCTTGATGCTACACTGTATCCCGGCGCACCCTTTTCCACAATCTTTTTATATCCCTTTGGAATTTCTGCATTCACTGTTCTCTCAATTTCAGGCTCAAAGCTGGCGGTTCTCCAATGTGAAATTTCAACCGTCTGTCCAGGGACTTTCACTCCCAGAATTCTGCATTCAAGATTTCTTCCAGTCACTATAGCTACAATCTTTACAGGGTACTCGGTGCTGTTTTTTATCTTAAGGTCTATATACCCCTCTGCAATGGTTGCATCCTGTCCTGCAGGAACATATGCCACCGGCAAGGAGTGAGATGTGCGCTGAACAATCTCAAGGTTTGCATAAAGCGCTGCTGAATACAAGGTTGAAGAAGTCTGGCAAATTCCACCGCCAACCCCCGATTCCACCTTGTTGCCTACATAAACTCCGGCCTCCTTATAACCGTTGGCAACCGTTCTTCTGCCAACAGTTTTGTCATATGAGAAAACATCCCCCGGCATAAGAATATACCCATTGATTCTTTCTGCAGTAAGCCTTACATTGCTGGCTCTGGCCGCAGAACTGGTGGCAAAGTTCGACGAATATGACCCTATAACATCCCGGAACAAAAGTTCCTCCAAATTTTCAGCAGTAATCTCAGGCTGGGTCACCTTTACGTTTATGCTGTATGTACTCTGGGCAGATTCAAGAGCCCTCCTGATTTCCCCCTTGTCAACCACTATATCCAGTTTTTCCTTAACAATCACAACTTCGCCGTTCTCAAATTTGTATTCTGCATCTTTCATCGGCGCAGTAATCTTTTCATAAAACTCATCAGGGTCAACCTCATGGATTCCGGCTTCTTCCACCACAAACTCAATTTGCGATACCTTTATGTCACATGCAGCCTCTTTAAAAAGCTCCAATGCCTTGTCCCTGTCAACCCGCTTGCCATTGTGACCCTTTATTATGGTCAAAACGTCATCCTCAACAGTATATCCCGTCTCTTGCACCGGTGTTTCATATTCTGACGCAATCTCACTTATTATACTGTTAAAAAGTTCCTCATCCAATTCCACCACAAGGGAAACCTTCTTCTCCTTTACCAATGAAGTCATCATGGAGAAAATTTTTCCCGCAAAGCCACTGTTTCGTCCCACTTCATAGGCATCCTGGGCTGTTTTTTCACTTTCTATCCGGGCATCAAGTTCAGAAAACAAGACCGTTTTGCTGTTGTCCCCGCACTTAAGGACAATCTCCCGTCCCTCTGTGGCATTTGCAAATTCCGCATCTATTTTTTCTTTTGCCTCATCCATGCTCATTCCGCCAATATCAATACCATTGACGGTGATATGAGGCAGAATATTCTTATATGATGAAGAATATACCGAAAATCCCGCTGTCAAAACAACAATAATCCCCACTAAAACAGCAAGCACCCTCGCTACAGGGGTCTTAAAGGTGTTTTTTACAGCATCTTTTAAGTTGCGCTTTTCCTTTTTTTCTTCACTCACTAATTTTCACTCCATATATCAGACTTTTGACCTATACTTTAAAATTTATGGCACTACAATCCTCGGTATTCCCCCAAGTATGCATTTTGCCTATACTTCGATTTTATCACATAGCAAAAAAAAGTCAATATTTTTATTGCATTTTCCCTTTGCTAAATCCCTTATATTTATGGATAATTATTCAAATAAAGGGAACACTTGAAAAGAGGTGATAGAATTGGATTTTAAGAAACTTTTTATATACTCAGAAAATATCGGCAAATCCCCTGAGCCTTTGGAGAATTCCTCTCCTTTATATCAAGACAATAATCCTGGCAAAAATTCATATATCAAAAACAATATATGCGACAAGGCATCCTATACTTACACCACCGGAATGGTCAGTCCAAAGTTGTCCGAAAACCTTGCTTTTATCAAAGACGCCTTTGAAACAACCAAAAACTTTGACCTTGTTGTCCGGGAATTTAAGGTCAACCTTAAAGATGCCCGCATCAACGCCTTCCTCATATTTTATGACGGGCTCTCCAATAAGGAATATATAAACCGTGATATTATGTCCCCGCTTATGACAAAAGGACAAGGCATCAATCCGGAAAACATTCCCCTTGAAGACATAGTCTATGGTCAACTTCTGACTCAGGCACCTAACAGCAAAATAGAAAAAATGGAGTCGGTAATTGAGGCTGTTGGTTTTGGCAACTGCGCCGTCTTTGTGGATGGTTGCAGTTGTGCGTTTGTGGCGGATATAAAGGGCTGGAGCAGTCGCAGTGTTGGCAGGCCCGTCTCAGAAGCTGTTCTTACAGGGCCGCAGGAAGCATTTTGTGAATCATTAATGCCCAACATTGCCTTAGTGCGGAAAATACTCAAGGACCCCAACCTTATTGCAGAAAATATAACTGTGGGCACAAAAAGCAAAACTCCCTGTGCACTTATGTATATAAACGGCATCACTAACATCTCACTGGTAAAGGAAGCAAGACGCAGACTCAAATCTGTGGACATCGAGTATATTTTTTCATCTACTGATGTGGAAATGCTCATAGAGGAAAGTTCTCTGTTCCCCCTGCCCCAACTCCTGAAAACAGAACGCCCCGACCGTGCAGCGTCGATGCTGGCAAACGGCAAGGTGATAATTATGGTGCAGGGCAGTCCTTTTGTCCTTGCTCTGCCTGCAACCGTCTCTGACCTTGCTGAAACCGCAGAGGACAATTATGTCCGCACTCTTGAAGCAAACTTTATGCGTTTTGTCCGAATAATCGGTTGTGCACTGGCCCTCCTGCTGCCCGGCTGTTTTATCAGCGTTGTGCTTTATCATCATGAAAGCATACCCACAGACCTGATTCTTGCCATTGAGGCAAGCCGTGAGCAAATGCCTTTTCCCATTGTTCTTGAACTTATTATAATGATTCTGGCATTTGAATTGATTAAGGAGGCGTCTATTCGTGTCCCTGACCCCATTGGTTCCACCTTGGGTATTGTAGGTGGTCTTATCTTAGGCCAGTCTGCAGTCAGTGCCAATATAGCAAGTCCTTTGCTTATTATAATCGTATCCATCTCTGCTCTGGGTTCCTTTGCCGCACCCTCGGTGTCCATTTCACGGGCTTTGTCGGTTCTCCAGTTTTTGTTTATATTCTTAGGTTCAATTGCCGGATTTTTGGGAATTGCCCTTGGAATATTTGTTGGGATTATCTTCCTTGCCTCTATGAATTCATTTGGTGTTCCTTATCTCTCTGTTGATAATTTCGAAAGCGGTTCTGTAATTATCCCTCCCATATGGAAACGTGAAAGACGACCTTACAGCCTTCGTCCCCAGAACTCACACAAGCAACCCCATATAAGCCGAAAATGGAAAGGAGACAACATTTTATGATGCGTACACCTTTTTTAAATTGTCGCACAAGCGAAATATATAGCCTTGTTTTTATTCTGTTGATTACAAAACTTTTCACAAATCAAAGTCTGCTATTTGCAGGAATTTCAGGCACAGGTGCACCTCTTTCCGCCATATGTTCAGGTTTGGTTGCACTCCTTATCATATATATATCAACACGCAGATTTTATCTCAATCCGGATGGTGGAAACATTATCATCAGGGTGGAAAAACGCTTTGGTATCATTGGCAAATACCTAATATCCCTTATTCTCATTGGATATCTCGCCCTATCTTCCGCTTATGTCCTCAATGAATTCTCCCATCTTGCCAAATTGGTTGCCTTTCCTACAGCACCTCTTTGGTTTGTGGCTGTCTTTTTTGGAGTTGCGGCATTTGCCGGTGCCTTTTCAAAGGAAAACGGCATTCTTCCCATATCAAAATTTATTGCACCCTTTTTGCTGACAACAATTCTTGTTCTCCTTTTTTCCGTGCTATGTCAAAGTGATTTCCTCAATCTTTTTCCCATTCTCGGCACAGGACCTGCAAATACCATAGGCAAAGGACTTTCCGGTATCACGTTTTACTCTGATATAGTTCTTGTTTTTCTCATAAATCCTTTTTCAACAAGCCCTAAAACCACCAAAAACGCCGTCTTGGCCGCATCAACCATAGCTATACTAATCAACATTCTTGCTATACTCACCTTTACAGCAAAAATCCCGTATCCCCTGTCGCAGGAGGGGGATTTCCCCATGTATTTACTGCTTAAAGAGGTATACTATGGCAGGTTTTTCCAACGTATTGACGCCATATTCCTCCTCGCCTCAAGTTTTTGTGGGATGTTTTCATTGTCGGTGAACCTCTGTCTTATTGCAAAAGTTCTGTCTCAGTCCTTTGACATCGTTCACCGACAAGCCAGCCTTTTTCCCATTGCTGCAACAATCTTTCTTCTGGGTCTGGGTTATCTGCCAATTTCGCATACCACAGTATCCAACATTCTCTTTCCTATGACATTTGTCATTTTGGTAATTTTGCTCCTTATATCTCCTCTAAGCAGAAAGGGGGTTGAAACTTCCCATGAAAAATAAATTCATACTCCTTCTTTTTTTTCTTTTAATCCCCACTCTGTCGGGCTGTTATGATGAAAAAGAAATCGACGAGACTGCCTATATAATTGCCCTGGGAATTGACAAAGGCGAGGGCGAAAATTACTCATATACCTTTCAATTTTCCTCTCCATTATCACTTTCCAACAGCGAATCAGGTGAGGGCTCCAGTCAGGAAAGTGGCGAAAAGCAGGGCAAATCAGGCGAAAATTCTACGGTCAGCAATCTGGTCATTGATGCTCCGGACTTTTATATTGCAAAAAACATGACCAACAATTTTTTAAGCAAAAATGTGGATATGTCCCACTTGAAATTGATAGTTTTCTCATCACAGATAGATGCGGGCGGTGTAGAAGACCACTCCCAGCTTCTTCTCCACGAACGTGAAGTCCGTCCCCATACAGCCATTGCGGTGGCTGCCACCTCCGCCGGAAAATATATCGAAAACGTAAATCCCGAACTTGAATCCAACACCTCAAAATATTATGAACTTATGTCCCTCCGTTCCAACAATGTATACGCCCCCTCCAAGCGTCTTCACGACTTTGTTGATGATATGACAGCAAAAAATTCCGACAGCGTCCTTCCCATCGCAGTAAACGGCGAAGAATTAAAGAATTTCCCCTCTGACAATTCCATCTCAGGTTGGATGACTCCTCATAATTCACAAATAGCGTCCTCACACTCGGTTCTCTCCGGCATGGCGATTTTTAAAGACGGCAAACTTTCCGGGGCAATGGACGGTGACAGTGCCATGATTTTCAACATATTAAACCGCTCAATCAAGGACTGTACCATAACCGTAGCAAACCAATCCGCGCCCGATGAAACCCTGAGTTTCAGGCTTACCGTTTTAGAGCCCGCCTCTTATAATACAGATATAGAAAACAACAGTATAAATATCTCCCAAAGTCTTCAGCTTGAATTCCTTGGTCTACGGCTCCCACAAGGTTATCGCAGTTTCGATGAACTCTATTCATACACACAGAAGGTTCTCACCCAAAGAATTCAGGATTTTTTAAATGATATCTCTCGCACCAAAAAAGCTGATATTCTGGACATTCGCAACCATCTCAGACTTCGTTTCGCCACATGGGAGGAATGGAATAATTTTGACTGGGACAACTTTTACCAAAAAGCAAAATTTTCTGTAAATATAGATATTGCATAGGAGGGTATTGCTTTGCCAATTTTTTTAAAACTGATTTTGGGCGTTTTCATCATTTGGAGCACCATTTACTCCTCAAGCTACGCCATGTTTCAATTTAAGCATAAACATTTTCTCCGTAGTTTTTCCTGCTTTATTCTCATTATAATTATGCTTGGCTCATATGGTTTTTCAGTATTCAACAATATTTAAAAAGCACCGCCTTTGCGGTGTTTTTTCTGTTTTCATATTCTAAATATAATTAAACCAAAATATACTTATACTAGCCATTTTACAAAGTTAATTTTAAAGAAAGGATTAGATAATTATATGAAGATTTTTGTAATCACAAAAAAGACAGGAATTCTGTACCTGCTTATTGCCGTACTTGCCCTGTCTCTTGTTTACATAGGAAAAAGCGATGTCTTGCCAGTATCGGGAGCGAAACGCGATTTGCCAATCTACTGCGTTCAAAAACCGGAAAATGAAAAAGTAATTTCCATCAGTTTTGATGCTGCTTGGGGCAACGAAGACACACAGCAACTTATTGATATTTTGGGCAAATATAATGTAAAAACCACATTCTTTGTGGTAGGCGGCTGGGTAGATAAATATCCCGAATCGGTAAAACAGCTCCATGATGCAGGACATGAGATAATGAACCACTCAAATACCCACCCCCATATGACCCAGATTTCGGTTGAAAAAATGAAAGAAGAGGTGGAAAAATGCGATGAAAAAATCAAAAACATCACTGGAGTAAAGCCCACCCTCTTCCGTGCCCCCTACGGTGACTATGACAACAAAGTTATTCAGGCAATGCGTGAAACCGGCCACTTCACAATCCAATGGGATGTTGACAGTCTTGACTGGAAGAACTTAACCGCATCTGAAATTTCAGACCGCGTTCTCAAAAAAGTGAAACCCGGCAGCATAGTCCTCTTCCATAACGCAGCACTTCATACACCTGAGGCCTTGCCAAACATTCTTGAAACCCTGCAAAAAGACGGTTATAAAATCGTCCCCATATCCGAGTTAATACTGAAAGAAAACTATACCATAGACTCCACGGGTATGCAAATTCCAAACAAAAACGAAAACAGTGAGACAAAAACTGATGCCCAAAAGTCTGTGGAAACAGAGAAAAAGACCGAAACAACATCTCAGCCCACCTCCACCTCTGCAGATATTATAGTTTAAAAATAAGGGGACGGAAAATCCGTCCCTTTTTTCATTAATTACTCTTCCTCATCCTCTTCAGGCATATCCCAGGTGTGATATACATTTTGGACGTCATCGTTATCCTCAAGCATTTCAATCAGCTTGTTAAGGTTCTTAACCGCATCCTCGTCATCCACCTGTGTAAGTGTCTGGGGGATGTAGCTGATTTCGGCTTGTTCAAACTCATATCCCTTTGTCTCCAATGCCTCACGAACTTTGCTGAAGTCCTCGGGTGCTGATGTTACTTCAAAGCACTCGTCTTCTGCAGAAAAGTCCTCTGCTCCTACATCGAGGGCGTCCATCATAAGAGTATCTTCATCAATACCGTCCTTTTTGGCAATTACAATAACACCCTTCTTGTCAAACATAAACCCTACACTGCCAGTCTGTCCCAAATTTCCGCCGTACTTGTCAAAATAGTGTCTCATATCCCCTGCTGTACGGTTTTTATTATCGCTTAAAGTTTCAACCATAAAGGCAACACCGCTTGGTCCATAACCCTCGTAAACCAGTTCAAAGTATTCCTTTGCACTGTCCTCGCCTGCCGCTTTTTTGATGCTCCTCTGGATTGTATCGTTGGGCATATTGTTTGCTTTCGCCTTGGCAATAGCATCCCTCAGTTTTGAGTTGCTGTCTGGGTACGGTCCGCCCTCTTTAACTGCAACAACCAATTCACGACCGATTTTTGTAAACAGCTTTCCCCTTTTTGCATCAAGTGCACCTTTTTTTCTCTTTATGGTTGCCCATTTGGAATGTCCTGACATTGTATTTCCTCCTAAAGTTTCTTAAATAATCTATTATTTCCCCTCGTCAACTATAGCTTTAAGCCCTGCAGCAAGTCCTGCAAGTCCTTGGATTTCTGACGGAATAATAATCTTTGTAGCATTGCCGTCTGCTGCTTTCTGGAAAGCCTCCAGGCTCTTGATTGTAAGAACAGCCTGATTCGGTGATGCCTCATTGAGCATACGGATACCTGCTGCTGTCGCCTCCTGCACACTGAGTATTGCCTGAGCTTCACCCTCAGCAACACGGATTGCTGATTCTTTTTCTGCTTCAGCTTTTAATATCTGAGACTCTTTTTCTGCCTCGGCTTTGAGAATTGCCGCAGCCTTTTCACCCTCAGCAACAAGAATGGCAGATTTCTTTTCACCCTCAGCTTTGAGGATTGCCTCACGTCTTTCACGTTCTGCTTTCATCTGTTTTTCCATGGCTTCACGGATTCCTGCCGGCGGAATGATGTTTTTAAGTTCCACACGGTTAACCTTGATTCCCCATGGGTCTGTTGCCTCATCAAGAATTGAGCGCATCTTGGTGTTGATGACATCACGGCTTGTCAAACTTTCGTCAAGCTCCATATCACCAATAATATTTCTGAGTGTAGTTGCTGTAAGATTTTCAATAGCAGACATGGGAAGTTCCACACCATATGCATAAAGCTTGGGGTCTGTAATCTGAAAATAAACAACCGTATCAATCTGCATGGTAACGTTGTCCTTTGTAATAACCGGTT
>JAZRNA010000060.1:0-3329 GCA_045647945.1 Clostridia bacterium | reverse complement strand
GTGGTAGTACGCAAGAGGTTTTGCCACTGACTCGCCAACAGCCTTAAGCCCTGCAAAGTGAATTGCCGCATCAAACTTGTTTTCCTGAAAGACTTTTTCAAAGCTTTCTTTGTCTACCATATCTATCTCATAAAACTTAAGGGTTTTGCCTGTGATTTTTTCCACCCTTTTAAGTGCTTCTTCACAGCTGTTTGACAGATTGTCAACAACAGTAACTTCATATCCTGCATCAAGGAGCTGAACGCATGTATGACTGCCTATGTATCCCGCTCCGCCTGTAACTAAAATATGCATAATCTTCCTCCATCCTGCCGCACTTTACGGCATTTTGTTTTTGAACATTTATTTTAACATAATTTGCCCGTTTTTTCAAGGGCTTTATTTAAACTTCTTAAAGAACAAAGTCCCCAAGAACCGACAAAATCAGTTCTTGAGGAACGCTTTTAATATCTGGGCGGGCTGTATCTGTTGTTTCTGCGTCTTTTACGTTTGCTCTTTTTGATTGCCCTTGCAAAACCAATAACAATCAACGCAACAAACGCCAGGAAAACTCCAAGAACAGCATAAACCACAAATTTCACCACTTTAAAATGCCAAAGCCACTCGCCAAAGCTCATAACAAATCCCAGCCAATGCCTCTTAATTTCAACAGTGGATATGAGATTGACCTCTCCCACCTTGTTGCCCTCATAGCTGAAAATCGCCTTGCCCACAACCTGTCCGGAGGATATGGGTGCGTAAACTTTCTCGGGTATTTCGGTGGAAATCTCCACTTTTTCAGGGTCACCGCCCTGAGGAAAAAGTGCATCCAGATTGCTCTCTGCTGAAAGCAAAAGGTGCTCTGTTCCATCCGCCGCCTGCTTAACCTTTACCTCACCAAAAATCTCGTCACGCTTTGCCAGCCTTTGTGACAAAAAATCCGTAAGGCCGTGTTCCAGAATATCTTTTGACTCATTGTGAGACACAGCAATGTCCTCTGCATTAAATACAACGCTGATAACCGATTTGTCGCCTTTTTTTGCCGAGGCCACCAAGCAATATCCTGCCTCGGTGGTGGAGCCGGTCTTTATGCCTGTTGCATAATCATAAAAATAATAGGGATACCTCATTCTTGACACCAGATTATTGGTGTTTATGAAATACCGCTTGTCCGACATGTTTGTGGCAGGAAGATATATATGAGCACATTCAACAATCCCACGGAATGTAGGGTCTTTCATTGCCTCAAATGCCATTTTTGACATATCCCTTGCAGTTGTATAATGGTTTTGGTCATGAAGTCCGTGGGGGTTCATGAACCGGGTGTTTTCAAGTCCCATTTCCTTTGCTTTTTCATTCATTCTTGCCACAAAGGCGGGGATGTCTCCCGCAACACCCTCGGCAATGGTTGCCGCCGCATCATTTCCCGATGCAATCAGCAAACCCTCAAGAAGATTTTTAAGGGGCATTTCCTCCCCTACCTTAAGGGCAATACTGCTGCCATCAATGGCCAGAGTATCATTTGCCGTCTGGCTGAGTTTCAATGGCTGTTCAAGACTGATTTCCCCGTTCTTTACAGCATCAAGGGCAACAATTGCCGTCATTATCTTTGTTGTGCTGGCAGGGAACATAATCTTGTCGGCATTTTTTTGGTATAAAACATTCCCCGTGTTTCCATCAATCAGGATTGCCGCCTCTGCAGAGATTGCCGGCTTGGCAGCAAAGCCGGGGAGTACAGACCCGCAAAGGCACAACAAAACAAGCACTGCCGCTCCCAGCCTGTGCCGCATTTTATGCATAAATCCGTATCCTTTGCTCCTCATTTTTGCCCTCCGTGTTTTCACAACCAAATCTGTTCTTTCTTTTTAATTTTTCTGTTCTCTTTCCAGTTTTTCACGTTCTGCCTGGGACAGTCTTACATATTCCGGCACAAGCTTGCCATACTCCACTGTATCCCCGGCTTTCAACTTTTCTATGCCGATTTCTGCCACCGAACCTGCCAGATTAAGGTTCACAACCTTTGGCGCAAATACCGCCTTATCACCTAAAACAGCCTCTATCCTGTCCCTGAAAACCAGCGTTGCATCACCCATAAAAAGGACTGTTTTGTCCATTTTTTTAATCTCATCCAAAAGTTCATCAAGGGAAAGTGCACGGTCAGGGCACAACCTCTCCAGTCCGTCCCTGCCGCCTGAGAACAATGCATTATACACCTGGTCACGTCTTGCATCAAGTATAGGGGATATAACCCCATCAAAGTACTTGGAACTGTAGGCAAGAGCCTCCAATGTTGACACCGCAATGCAAGGTTTCCCTGCACCTTGTGCCATGGCCTTGGCTGTAGCAACACCAATTCTCACACCGGTGAAAGAGCCGGGGCCAACCGCCGCCGCATAGGCATCAACCATCATGGGGTCAACCTCTGCCGCCTTGAACATCTGTTCAATCTGTGGCATCATAATCTGGGAATGGGTTTTGTTCTGGTTGACAACCGTCTGTGCAACCATAATATCATCGTTCATAAGCGCCGCAGTTGCCGCCATGCAGCAAGTATCAATTCCAAATACCAGCATTTTTATCTCTCCGTTTTTTCAATCAAAATCTCTCTTGCACAATCGCCCTCCTGAGGGCATTTTTCAATGCTTACCTTAAAATATCCCGAGGGCAGAACCTTTTCAATATTCTGTGCCCATTCAATGACGCAAACCCCGTCACCAAAGAAATAATCATCCAGCCAGTCGCAATCCTCCATATTGACATTTTCCAGTCGATATGCATCAAAATGATAGATGTCAAGGCTGCCGTTGTACTCGTTCACTACAGTAAATGTAGGACTTGAAACATCACCTTTTATCTCAAAAAACTCCGCCAAGCCTTTGGTAAATGCAGTCTTGCCTGCACCCAAATCACCAATCAGGGCAACTATGCTTCCCGGAGCGAGATTTTTGGCAAAATTCTTTGCTATATTCTTTGTTTCCGCCTCGCTGTGACTCAAAAATTTTTCCATAATTCTTATATTTCCTCTATGTGCGACTTATATATTTTATTTTACCTATATTTAATGTCAAAGTCAATACAAAACTATTGAATTTTGTATTTATTTATTGTATACTTTAAATATCAGCTTTTGAATTTTCACCACTGAAAAATATAAACTGCGTCAAGCTCGCCCGGTGGATGCTACGCAATACATACAATCCGGGCAGAAAGGCAATGAACAAATATGGCAAAAGAAAGAGTTGACAAGCACAATTATTATCTGGATATTGCAGAAACAGTTATCGAGAGAGGCACTTGTCTCCGCCGCAACTTTGGTGCAATAATCGTGAAAAATGACGAAATCGTATCAA
>JAZRNA010000059.1:0-26520 GCA_045647945.1 Clostridia bacterium | reverse complement strand
GATTATCCTTCTGGGTGGCGGAACAACCATGGTTGGTGACCCCACAGGCAAGACTGATATGCGTCCCATGATAACCAAGGAAACTATTCAGTATAATGCGGACAGATTTAAGGAACAGATGTCAAAGTTTATTGACTTTTCGGACGGCAAGGCTATAATGGTGAATAACGCTGACTGGCTTCTTGACCTTAACTATGTTGACTTCCTCCGTGAAGTGGGTGTTCATTTTTCAGTCAACAGAATGCTTTCCGCGGAATGCTTTAAGACAAGAATGGAAAGAGGTCTTTCTTTCCTTGAATTCAACTATATGCTCATGCAGAGCTATGACTTTTACAAGTTGAACCGTGATTATGGCTGTATAATGGAGTTTGGCGGTGATGACCAGTGGTCAAACATCATTGGTGGTATCGAACTTATCCGTCGCAAGGAGTCAAAGGACGCATATGGCATGACTTTCACACTTCTCACAACCTCTGAGGGCAAGAAGATGGGCAAGACTGAAAAGGGTGCCTTGTGGCTTGACCCAGAAAAGGTTACACCTTATGAATTCTATCAGTACTGGAGAAATGTTGACGACAAGGATGTTGTTAGACTTCTCAAACTGGTTACTTTTGTTCCCATGGAAGAGATTGCAGAATACGAAAAGCTGGAGGGTCAAGAGCTTAATGCAGTTAAATCACGTCTTGCTTATGAAGTGACAAAGATGGTTCACGGCGAGGATGAGGCAAACAAGGCCGACCAGGCAGCAAAGGCGGTATTCGGTGCAGGGGCAGACGACTCCAACATGCCTACATATGATATGGCGGCAGAGGATGCAGAAAACGGCATAAACATACTTGATTTGCTTGTGAAGAGCGGACTTGCTCCGTCAAAAGGTGAGGCACGCAGATTGGTTCAGCAGGGCGGTGTCAGCATTGACGGCAACAAAATCGGCGATGTAATGTACACCGTGGACAAGTCAATATTTAATGACGGAAAGATTGTTCTTAAAAAGGGCAAGAAAGTATTTTTGAAAATTGTTTTGTAATTGATTATGCATCGGATTGATGCGTTTTACTCAAGAAGGGAGCTGTTTAAAAATGGCTGAAGAATTGTCAAAAGTATATGACCCCAAGGCGGTTGAGGATCGTATATATAAAAATTGGGTTGAAAAGGGTTATTTCCATACAAAAGTGGACAAGGACAAGGAACCCTTTACAATAGTAATTCCGCCTCCAAATGTTACAGGTCAGCTTCATATGGGTCATGCCCTTGATGAAACTTTCCAGGATATTATTATAAGAACAAAGAGAATGCAGGGATATGCAGCTTTGTGGGTGCCCGGCACAGACCATGCAGGTATTGCAACACAGATTAAAGTTGAAGAGAATCTCCGCAAGGAAAAGGGACTCACACGCCACGACCTTGGCCGAGAAGAATTCTTGAAACTTGTGTGGGACTGGAAAGAGAAGTTTGGCAACCGTATAATCAACCAGATTAAAAAGCTGGGTTGTTCATGCGACTGGGAACGTGAAAGATTTACCATGGACGAGGGCTGTTCCAAGGCGGTTCGTGAAGTTTTTGTTAACCTTTACAACAAAGGTCTTATCTATCGTGGCAACCGTATAATCAACTGGTGTCCATGCTGTATGACAGCACTTTCTGATGCCGAGGTTGAATATGCAGAGCAGGCAGGCAACTTTTGGCACATCAAGTATCCTGTTAAGGACAGTGACAAGTATGTTGTAATTGCAACTACCCGTCCCGAGACACTCCTTGGTGATACAGCAGTTGCGGTAAATCCTGAGGACGAAAGATACAAGGATTTGGTTGGCAAAACCCTTATTCTGCCTCTTGTTGGCAGAGAGATTCCTGTTATTGCTGATGAATATGTTGATAAAGAATTCGGTACAGGATGCGTAAAAATAACACCTGCACATGACCCCAACGACTTTGAAGTTGGTCAGAGACATAACCTTGAACAGATTAAAGTACTTAATGATGATGCCACAATCAATGCATATGGCGGCAAGTATCAGGGTATGGACAGATACGAGGCAAGAAAGGCAATGATTGAAGACCTTGATGCCCTCGGCCTCCTTGTGAAAATTGAGGAACATAATCATAATGTAGGTCAGTGTTATCGTTGTGGAACAACGGTTGAACCCCTTACATCAAACCAGTGGTTTGTTAAGATGGAACCTTTGGCAAAACGTGCCATTGAAGTTGTTCAGGATGGAGATGTGGCATTCATCCCTGATAGATTCTCAAAGACATATATGAACTGGATGGAGAATGTTCATGACTGGTGTATCTCACGTCAGCTCTGGTGGGGACACAGAATCCCTGCGTTCTACTGCAGTGATTGTGGAGAAATGACTGTTTCAAAAACAGATATTGACACATGTCCCAAGTGCGGCGGCAAGGTGAAACAGGAGGACGATGTTCTGGATACATGGTTCAGCTCAGCTCTCTGGCCGTTCTCAACCCTTGGTTGGCCTGACAAGACAGAAGACCTTGATTATTTTTATCCTACATCAGTTCTGGTTACAGGATATGATATTATCTTCTTCTGGGTTGCACGTATGATTTTCTCAGGTCTTGAACATATGAACAAAGAGCCTTTCAAACATGTATACATCCATGGTCTTGTTCGTGACAGTCAGGGCAGAAAGATGTCCAAGTCTTTGGGCAATGGCATCGACCCATTGGAGATTGTTGACAAATATGGTGCGGACGCACTTCGGTTCACCCTTGCAACAGGCAACTCACCCGGCAATGATATGAGATTCTATATCGAAAGAGTTGAGGCAAGCCGCAACTTTGCAAACAAAATATGGAATGCATCACGTTTCGTAATGATGAATCTCTCAATAGACAAAAATGAGCTTCCTGAACTGGATAAACTCCATATTGAAGACAAATGGATTCTTCATAAATATAATGAACTTGTTCGTGAAGTTACTGAAAACCTTGACAAGTACGAGCTTGGTATTGCGGTGCAAAAGCTGTATGACTTCATCTGGGACGAGTTCTGTGACTGGTATATTGAGCTTGTAAAACCCAGATTCAGCGAAACTGGTGACAGCAACGAAACAGCACAAAAAGTTCTTACTTATGTGCTTTCCAACACTCTCAAACTTCTCCATCCCTTTATGCCGTTTATAACAGAAGAAATCTGGCAGGCACTTCCCCATGACGGTGAAAGTATAATGGTTTCAGAATGGCCTAAGTTCTGTGAGGACCTTGTAAATGCAGATGCTGAACAGGAAATGACAGTTATAATGGATGCAATCAAGGGCGTGAGAAACGTTAAGAACGAAATGAATGTTCCGCCGTCAAAGAAGGTTAAACTCTTTGTTGTGACAGAATATTCAGAGCTCTTCAAACAAGCTACCGCATTCCTTGAAAAACTGGCAAGTGCGTCAGAAGTTGATATAAGAACTGATAAATCAGGAATTCCTGAAAATGCGGTATCTGTAGTAAATGCTAAGGCGGAAATTCTTTTGCCTCTTGATGAGCTTGTGGACAAAGAAAAAGAGCTTGAACGTCTTAACAAAGAAAAGGAAAAACTCCTTGGCGAAATCAAGCGTGTCGAGGGCAAGCTTTCAAACAAAGGCTTCACCGACAAGGCACCTGCAGCAGTTGTAGAAGAGGAACGTCAAAAGGGTGAAAAGTATAAAGCAATGCTTGAAAAAGTTCTTGAAAGCATTGAAAAAATGAAATAAAAATCAGAACTTTTGTAAAAATTTGCAAAATACAGTCGACAAATATTGTCGACTGTATTTTTTTGTGCCTTTTTGTAATACAGTTCTTTAAAAAGAAAAAGGAAAAATATGTAAATATATTGAAGAGTAAAAATGGAAAAGAATGATTAAAGCTTTTCGGATAGGAGGAAAATAAGTGGATACAAATTTGGAAATTATAGGAACAACATTGGTGGTAAAAATCGAAGGCGAGATAGACCATCATACGGCTCCCCAACTGAGAGAACAGATGGACAGGGAGATAGAGTCAAAAAATATAATAAATCTTGTGCTGGATTTTGATAGGGTGACATTTATGGACAGTTCAGGCATAGGTGTGATTGCAGGCAGATACAAGCAGATTCAGGCACGGGGAGGCAAGGTTATGGTTATCCGTGTAAAGCCCCAGGTTGACAAAATACTTGAGATTTCAGGATTAAAGAAAATCCTGGAATGCAGTCATTAAAAATTAATAAATTACCAAGGAGGAGTGAGTTTTTAAAATGGAAAATTATATGAAACTTGAGGTGCCTGCAAAAAGCTGCAATGAATCCTTTGTTCGTGCAACGGTTGCAGCGTTTTCGGTGCAGCTTGATTTAAGTGTGGAGGATATGGCTGACATAAAGACTGCAGTATCTGAGGCGGTTACCAATTCTATTGTACATGGATATGCAAACATGAAGGGAATTGTCAAAATTGTTTGCAAAATAATAGATGGAATGATTGAAATAGAGGTCGCAGATTTTGGGGTTGGGATTGAAAATATTGGACAAGCTATGCAACCCCTTTATACATCACAGCCTGACGGTGAGCGTAGCGGAATGGGATTTACGGTTATGCAGACGTTTATGGATGAATTGTATGTTAAATCACAGCCCGGGGAAGGAACTGTTGTAACCATGAAAAAACGCATAAGGGGTTGACGGCAGGTGCAGGCAAAAAACTATAATGAAAACATAGAAATTCTGATTGAAAGGGCAAAAAACGGGGATGTCTGTGCCCAGAATGAGATAGTAGAAGAAAATATGGGTCTGGTACATAGTGTGGTCAGAAGATTTGTCGGTCGGGGACATGAGACCGAGGATCTTTTTCAAATCGGGTGTATTGGACTTATTAAGGCTATTCAAAAGTTTGATATGGAATTTAATGTGAAATTTTCCACATATGCCGTGCCTATGATAATAGGAGAAATAAAGCGATTTATAAGAGATGATGGGATTATAAAGGTGAGCAGAAGCCTCAAAGAAATTGCGATGAAGGCCATGAGTGTGCAGGAAATAATGCGAAAGGAGGGAAAAAACGAACCATCGGTAAAGGAACTGGCAGAAAAAATAGGAGTGACCCCTGAAGAACTTGCCATGGCTCTTGATGCGGGGGTGAAGCCTGAATCTCTGTATGCCCCTTTGGGTGACGATGGAAAGGATGGCAAGACCTTGATTGACAAGCTGGAGAGCAAGACGGATCATGAAAGCGAGATAGTGGACAAAATTTTGATTCGTGAACTACTTAAGGACTTTGATGAAAGGGAAAGAAAAATAATTATACTAAGGTATTTCAAACAGAAAACCCAAAGCCAGATTGCAGAGCTTTTGGGTATATCACAAGTTCAGGTTTCGCGTATCGAAAAAAAAGTTTTGATTGCAATGCGTGAAAAAATATCTACAGAGACCGGATGATGCAATCGGCAAATCAAAGGATTTTTGCGAACCTGCGGGATATAGTGAATTTGTGATTTTTAGGTCACCGACACTTGACGTTTTGCTGTTAGTGTGTTAATATTAGAGTGTTTTAACATGGCGTACGTTGAGGTGCTGTATGAGATATAAAAGTTACGTTGCCACATATGCAGGCAATCCAGGAAAATTAAATAGAGAGAATTATTATCTGAATGGTATTTTTGGAGATAACTTTGATGCCGAGATAACAGTTGCAGAAAACAGGGAATTTGGCCGCAGAAATCTTTATGGTTTGATAAGCGGAACAAAGAACGGTGATTTAGGGGCTGAACTTGCATATATGATCGCAGGGCTTATGCATGATTATTTTGGCGGGGATTTTGACGCGGAACACGGTAGCTTTTTTGAATTTGCCAATTCTGCAATCAACAGCCGTATTTTTGAAGCACCGGATGATACTATTGATATGGATGTATCTGCTGTATATATCAGGGATAACATGGCTAAGGTCTTTAATATGGGAGATGCGCCGGTGTTTCTGATACAACAGGATGGCATGCGTAAATTAACGGGCGATATTCCCGAAAGCATTGAAATTCCCAAAGTATACTTTGACGAAAATGGTGAGATAGCAACAGAAGTAATTGTAAAAAAGACAGTGCCCCGTTTGGGAGTTTTTGATGAGAACTGTGAAACAGTTCCTTATGTATCGGAACTTATAAAACTGAAGAAGAAAAGTTATTTTGTAATCTGCAGTAAGGCAGTGAGCGACGTTTTGGGCGAAGAAAAAATTTCAGAAATTATTTCAGATAAAAACGTATCAGACAAGGATAAGGCAACGTATATGATTGATGTTGCAGTAAAGGAAAATCCCCAGGGAGAATTTGCTGTTGAGATTATCGTTGCAACCCCGGGACCGGCAATAGGCTATAAAGACTCGGTGAGCCTGGCTCGTTGGGTTGGTGTCGCTTTAATCTGTGGAACATTGTGGTTGACCGGACCGGCTATTGCAGAAGGTATATCGGCAGTTGTTGAAGGCACCAAGACGTTTATAGGAAACTATTTACCAGAGAAAGATACAGAAGCGAAGGGACCCAGATGGATACCGTGGCAAAAAGAGGAGCCTGAAAAAAATCAGGAAAACACTGCTACGGGTGAGGTGCCAGAAGAGAACAGAACAGAACAACAAGCCACAACGCCCAAGCCTTCAGTTCCTGCCACGACAACTAAACCCCAGAGACCTCAGCCAACGGATAGTACCCCGCAAACCCAAGAGGAACCACCTGTTACCCCAAAACCTCAAATACCGGTGGAGAAAGAAAGCTCGGTTGAACTTCCTATAGATTTTAATTAGTATTCAAGGGCACGCATGGATTGCGTGCTCTTTTGATTTGTTGACACCGTTGTTAAATTATGATAAAATGAAATTATGAATAAACAAGGGAAAAACGGAGAAATTATCATGAGTTACAAATACTTTGAAAATCGGGATTGTGAGTTTTATCCATGCCACAAGGTGGGTAACATGAACTGCCTTTTTTGTTTTTGCCCTTTGTATAATATGGAATGTGATGGAAACTATGATATGGTTTTGGGTAAAGACGGCAAGGCAATAAAGGATTGTAGCAACTGTATCCTGCCACATATGGAAACAGGATATGATTATGTAATGAAACGCCTCAAAAGTCGGTAAACTAACAAAAATCACAGAAAGGGTTTGTGGTTATGATTGATATAGAAAAGCAAATTGTTGATTTAAGAAAAACTCTGGAAGAGCATAATTACAACTATTATGTTCTGGACAATCCAACTATTACGGATTATGAATACGATATGCTCCTTCACAAACTCATAAGGCTTGAAGAAGAAAACCCACAGTTTGCTGATGAAAATTCTCCCACCAAGCGTGTGGGTGGTGCACCGCTTAAGGAATTTGAACAGATACAGCATGCCGTACCTATGCAGAGCCTGGGGGATGTTTTTTCAAAGGAAGAACTTTTTGACTTTGACAAAAGAGTGTCTCAAGGTCTGGTGGGGCAGAAATATGAATATGTGGTGGAGATGAAGATAGACGGTCTTTCGGTTTCCTTGGAATATGAAAACGGAAGATTTGTAAAAGGTTCTACCCGTGGTGACGGTCTTGTTGGTGAAGATATCACTGAAAACCTTAAAACCATAAAATCTATACCCCTTAATTTGCCTGAAAAGGTTGAAAAACTTGAGGTCAGAGGCGAAGTCTATATGCCAAGAGCGAGTTTTGAAAAGGTAAACAAAGAAAAAGAAATTGCAGGTGAACCTTTGTTTGCAAACCCCAGAAACGCAGCGGCAGGGTCGCTGAGACAGCTTGACAGCAAGATTACCGCAAAGCGAAACTTGGATATTTTTGTTTTCAACATCCAGCAGACATCAAAATCTGATTTAAAAACCCATTCAGAAGGGCTTGAGTGGCTTAAAAGTCTGGGATTTAAGGTTAGTCCAAGGCGTTTGGCGTTTGATAATATTGAAGATGCCTATGAAGAGATTCAAGACATAGGCAAATCCCGTGGGGATATACCATTTGATATAGATGGTGCGGTTGCAAAGGTGGACAGTCTTGCACAAAGAGAACTTTTGGGGACAACCACCAAAGTGCCAAAGTGGGCGATAGCATACAAATTCCCGGCAGAACAGCAGGAAACCACGGTGGAGGATATTATCGTTCAGGTGGGAAGAACAGGGGCTATAACCCCCAATGCGGTATTGACACCGGTAAAGGTTGCAGGCTCTACAGTAAGCCGTGCAACTCTTCACAACGAAGATTTTATTCGTGAAAAGGGATTGATGATTGGTGACCGTGTTTTAATTCAAAAAGCAGGTGATATCATCCCTGAAGTTGCGGAAGTATTGAAAGAAAAGCGCACAGGAGAAGAACGTGAATTTAAAATGCCAACTCATTGTCCGGCTTGCGGAGAAAAGCTGTTCCGTGAGGAGGGCGAGGCGGCACTTCGTTGTGTTAGTACCAACTGTCCTGCCCAGAGGATACGCAGTATAATACACTTTGCATCACGTGGGGCTATGGACATAGAGGGTCTTGGCGATGCAGTGGTTGAACAACTGGTGGATGCCGATCTTATAAAGAACACAGCCGACCTTTTTTATCTTGAATTTATGGATGTTGTCGGGTTGGAACGCTTTGCAGACAAGTCGGCACAGAATCTTATTGATGCCATTGCAAAAGCAAAAAACAGGCCCCTTGACCGATTGATTTGCGGTCTGGGTATCAGGCTTATAGGCAGCAAGGCGGCAAAAAATATAGCTGCACATTTTGGTAACATGGACAGTATTATGTCGGCTACGGTGGAAGAAGTTTCACAAATAGCTGATGTAGGGGACAAAATGGCAGAAAGCCTTGTCCATTACTTCAGTGAACCTGAAACAAAGGAACTCATTGAACGGATGAAAAACGCCGGAGTAAATATGATTGCCGAAGAAACGGCGAAAGGCGGAATCTTGGAGGGCAAAACTTTTGTTCTTACGGGAACATTGCCTACCCTTAAACGCTCCGAGGCACAAAAAATGATTGAAGATAACGGTGGAAAGGTTTCCGGCTCGGTTTCTAAAAAAACCGACTTTGTGGTAGCGGGAGAGGAAGCCGGTAGCAAACTGGATAAGGCTCAATCCCTTGGCGTTGCGGTTATAACTGAAGAAGAACTTTTGAAGATGATATAAAAAAAGAAAGAGTTGTGCATAAGCACAACTCTTTTTGAATGAATTACAGATTCTTAAGTTTTTGTTCAAGACATTCTTTGATGGATTTGGGTGTTGCTTTGCCCTGCAGGCCGCGGTTTGCCTGACCCATAAAGAAACCAAATACGTTTGTTTTTCCGTTTTTGTAGTCCTCAACCAAATCCTGACGCTCTTTGAAGAGATTGTCAATAAAGTCGGATATTGCAGAAAGGTCTTCCTCAACGATAAAGTTGTTTGCCTTGGCAATTCCCATAGGTTCGCCGCCCTCTTCAAACATGATGCGTATGATGGTTTTTGCGTCGTTGCGGTTAACCGTGTTTTTGTCAGCCATCTCGCATACCTTTGCAAAGCTTGCGGCGGTTATTGGAATTTCCTCGGCGTCGGTGTCCTTGACACGTCTCATTATTTCTGTGAGGAAGAGGTTTGCAACGCTCTTATATTCAGGATAGATTGCTACAGTTTCGTCATAAAAGTCGGAAATATATTTTTCCAATGTAATAACCCTTGCGTCCTCGTCGGTGAGCTTGTATTCATTTATATACTTCTCTACCCTTTCATGGGGGAGCAGAGGAATTTCGCTTTTTGCTTTCTCGATATCCGCATCAGAGAATGTGATTGCAAGAATATCAGGTTCAGGGAAGTAGCGATAGTCGTTGGCGTTCTCCTTGCTGCGAAGTGAAGAAGTGGTGCCGGTTGCATCATCAAAGCGTCTTGTTTCCTGAATAACTTTTCCGCCGTCGTCCAGAATTTTGGTCTGCCTTTCGATTTCGCATTCGATTGCTCTCTGGATTGAGCGGAAAGAGTTGAGGTTTTTGATTTCTGCTCTGTCACCAAGAACAGTTGAACCTGCAGGCTTCAGAGAAACGTTTACGTCTGCACGGATTGAACCCTCCTGCATTTTTGCATCGCAGACGTTGAGATATTTGAGATAGAGTGCGATTTTTGAAACAAATTCAGCAGCCTCTTCGGCTGAAGTGATATCGGGTTCAGAAACAATTTCAATCAGGGGCACACTGCAACGGTTGTAGTCCGCCCAGCTTTGGCCGTGATAATCGTCATGGACCATCTTGCCTGCATCTTCCTCAAGGTGAATCTGGTGAATTCTTACCTCGGTGCCTGTAGAGAGCTGAACCTTGCCGTTGATACAGAGTGGCAGGTCAAGCTGAGAAATCTGGTATGCCTTGGGCAGGTCAGGGTAGAAGTAGTTTTTGCGGTCAAACCTTGTATAGCGGTTGATTTCGCAACCAAAGGCAAGGCCTGCACGCATAGCATATTCTACTGCTGCGTGGTTTATTACAGGAAGCGCACCTGGTTGACCTGTACAAACAGGACAGATGTGAGTGTTTGGGTCGCCACCAAAGGAAGCATCACAGGTGCAGAATGCTTTTGTTTTTGTGGAAAGCTCGGCATGTATTTCAAGGCCGATGACTGTATCGTATTTTTTGCACATAGTGTTTTACCTCCTTTATATATTTGCCACAGGGTGGGAAAAGTTCTGTTCGTAAATATCTGCAAACTGGATAACCTTTGCATCATCAAAGCGTTTGGCAGAAAGTGAAAAGCCAATGGGCATATTCTCTGAATTTACACCACATGGAACCGAAATTGAGGGTATGCCCGCAATGTTGGCGGTTACTGTGCAGATGTCTGCCAGATACATCTTAACCGGGTCGTCTATGTTTTCGTTTGCCTTGTATGCAACGCTGGGAGCCGACGGGGTCAGCATGACATCACATTTTTCAAATATCTGGTCGTGCTCAAGGCGGAACTGCTGACGTACAGCCAGAGCCTTTTTATAATACGCATCATAGTATCCGCTGGAGAGAGCGTAAGTTCCCAAGAGAATTCGTCTTTTTACTTCAGAGCCAAAGCCCTCACTTCTGGTCTTTTTGATAAGTTCATCATAGCTTTGGGGTGACTCTGTGCGGTATCCGTACTTTACGCCGTCATACCTTGAGAGGTTGGAGCTTGCCTCGGCACATGCCAAAAGATAGTATGCAGAAACAGCATATTTAAGTGTGGGCATAGAAACTTCAACCAGTTCCGCACCCATTTGTTCATAAAACTTTGCAACATTCATCACGGCGTCTTTTACCTGTGCATCAATGCCATCGCCAAAGAATTCCTTGGGGATACCGATTTTCATACCTTTGATATCTTTGCCTACAAGTGACAAAAAGTCAATGTTATGTTTTCTTGTTGTACGGTCGTTTTTATCCTGACCTGCAATGACATTGAGAATGGTACCACAATCATATGCGGAGTTTGCCATGGGACCAATCTGGTCAAGTGAACTGCCAAATGCAACCAAACCAAAACGTGAAACAGTGCCGTAGGTGGGTTTGATACCAGTAATGCCGCAGAATGCTGCAGGCTGACGGATTGAGCCACCTGTGTCGGAACCCAGAGCTGCCACGCACAGACCCGCGGAAACTGCTGTTGCACTGCCGCCGGATGAACCACCTGGGACGCAATCTGTGTTGAATGGGTTTTTAGGTTTTGCCAGAGCGGAGGTCTGTGAAGAACCACCCATTGCAAATTCGTCCATTGAGGTCTTGCCAAGAGTTACAATCCCCTGTGCATTCAGTTTTTCTATAACAGTTGCATTATAGGGAGGTTTGTAATCTGAAAGCATTTTTGAAGAGCAGGTTGTCTTTATGTCCTTTGTACAGATGTTGTCTTTTATTGCCAGGGGAATACCCGTAAGGGGGAAAATGTTACCATCTGCAATCATTTTGTCTGCAACCTCTGCTGCAGCCATTGCTTCATCGCGACATACTGTATTGAAAGCACCTAAGTTCGAATGCTTGTCTATCTTTGAAAGATATTCTTTTGTAAGTTCAACTGACGAAACTTCTTTTGCGTCCAGTTTTTTTCTCAAATCAGAAATTGTAGTCATATTTTTTCTCCTTTGAATAGATTAGTCCACGATTTTGGGAACAACAAATTGATTCTCAATAACTTCGGGACCGTTTTGTACGATGCCGTTCATGTTGTCGAACTCACAAATTTCGTCGTTGCGGAGTTCTGAAAAAGGTACGGCGTTTGACATATCCTTGGGATTATATTCAAAGTTTGATTCTCCAATATTGTCCATAAGCTCTATAATATCGGTCATTTCTTTTTGATATTCAGTAAGTTCTTCTTCTGACAGATGAAGCTTTGAAAGTTCGCACAAAAGCTTCAGATTTTCCATGGATAACATACTTATCACGTCCTTTGTATATGGATAAAATTTCATTACCTTTTATTCTAACATTTTTGCCGGGGTTTTGCAATATATATTTTATTTTTTATCAACAATAAATACAAGGGCGTGATGTTGACTTTTTGGGGTTTTGTGATAAAATTGTATGTAACTGACAAGAATAGGAGAGATTTGAATGAGATATTCGGACGGTTTTGGAAAAAGAAGTTCAAAAATACTCTTGGGAACAGCATATTTTGGTGATGGTATTTCAAAGGCGGAGGCATATTGCCTGATGGATAAATTCCGCGAGATGGGTGGCACACATATTGATACGGCAAGGCTTTATGCTGATGGCAGAGCAGAGGAGATTGTGGGACAATGGGTGAAAGACAGGGATGCTCGTGAAATGTTTGTTTCAACTAAGGGTGGATATTATGATCAGGATGCATATGAGACACCCAGACTTTCTGAAAGGGAACTGCGGACCGATTTAGAAAAGAGCCTTGCGGCACTTGGAGTTGATTGTATAGAGTTTTATTGGCTCCACAGAGATGATGAGAATACACCGGCAGGTGTTATCGTTGAAACAATGAATGACTTTGTAAAAGAAGGAAAAATAAAAAGATTTGGTGCTTCCAACTGGAGTTCGCAAAGGATTGCCGAAGCCAATGCTTATGCAAAAGAAAAAGGGATATTGGGTTTTTGTGCAAGTCAGATAAGGTTTAATCCGGCAATATGTCTCGGAGAGAGAGGCGGGCTTGTAGGAATGGACGAGAAGGAGTTTAATTTCTACAAAGAAACAAACATGCCCGTGGCAGCGTATTCATCACAGGCAAAGGGGTTCTTCTCCAAAATGGCGGAGCAGGGCGAATCTGCACTTTCGGAAAAAGCGAAAAAACGTTATTTGTGTGAAGAAAACATCAGGCGGCTAGGGGTAATGCAGGAACTTTCTAAGAAATATAATTGCAGCATTGCGGCCACAGTTTGCGGTGCACTTTGCTCACTTGATTGTCCCGATGTATTCCCCATTATCGGCGGCAGCCGTGTTGAACAGATTGCAGATTCAATGCAGGGGGCGGATGTTGTTCTTGACAAAGAAGAACTGCGGGAATTGTTTAAGTTTGATATAAAATAAGGTTTAAAAAACAACCCAGAATTGTTTCCGGGTTGTTTTTTGTCATAAAAATATAAAATATCCAATATTTTTTTGCAAAAGTACTTGATTATTTTTGCATTATTATGTATAATAGCACTTGTTTTACAATAATAAAACAAAAGTTTTGTAATACTAAATTTCTGAGGTGAATTTTGTGGATATAGGAAAGAAGCTGAAACGGCTTAGAATCAAGCATCAGCTAACCCTTGAAGAACTGGCAAACCGAACTGAACTTTCAAAAGGCTTTTTGTCCCAACTTGAGAACAACAACTGCTCACCATCAATATCCACATTGGAGGATATTCTTGAGGTGTTGGGTTCGTCTCTTCAGGACTTTTTTGCAGAGACCTCGGAGGAGGCTATTGTCTTTTCGGGCAAAGATTATTTTGAAAACGAGCAGGATGAATATAAGATAAGCTATCTTGTCCCCAATGCCCAGAAGAATTCTGTGGAGCCTATACGGATTACCATTTATCCCGGCGGCAAATCTCAGGAGATTGTGCCTCATGACGGTGAGGATTTCGGGTTTGTGCTCAATGGCAGTGCTGACCTTGTTTACGGAGACGAAAAGTATCATCTCAAAAAGGGTGATACATTCTATGTATACTGCAACAAGAATTATCATGTTGAAAACAATAATAAAAAGGAATGTGACCTCATCTGGATTTCAACACCGCCTTTCTTTTAATGCAATTTAATGATAGATTGGAGAAAATGCAATGAATACTCTGATAGAACTCAAAAATATTACAAAGACATTTGATGACCAGCAGATACTCAAAGGAATAAACCTCAAAATATACGAAAATGAGTTTTTGACCCTGCTTGGACCATCCGGTTGTGGCAAGACAACAACCTTGCGTATTATTGCAGGGTTTGACGAGCCTGACGGCGGACAGCTTTTGTTTGACGGTATTGAGATATCAAAACTGCCACCTTACAAAAGGGAGGTAAACACTGTATTCCAGAAGTATGCACTTTTTCCGCACCTTAATGTCTTTGACAACATTGCATTTGGTCTTAACATAAAGAAAACCGAGAAGTCCGTAGTTAAGCAGAAGGTTGAAAAAATGCTGGAGCTGGTCGGACTTTCGGGGTATGAAAAGCGTGATGTAACATCCTTGTCCGGAGGTCAGCAACAGCGTGTTGCCATTGCCAGAGCACTTATCAACGAGCCAAAGGTTTTGCTCCTTGACGAGCCTTTGGGGGCACTTGATGCAAAGCTTCGCAAAGAGATGCAGTTTGAACTGAAGAAAATCCAGAAGGAAGTCGGCATCACCTTTATATATGTTACCCACGACCAGGAAGAAGCCCTTTCTATGTCTGACACTGTGGTGGTTATGAATGACGGATATATACAGCAAATTGGTACACCTACAGATGTTTATAACGAGCCGGAAAATCGTTTCGTTGCCAAGTTTATCGGGGAGTCAAATATCATAGAGGGCACAATGCTACGTGATTGTCTTGTCAACTTTGATGATTTTGATTTTGAATGTGTTGACAAGGGTTTTAAAGAGAATGAGGGCGTTGAGGTGGTATTAAGGCCTGAGGATATCGATATTGTATCCCCCGAAAGTGCGAAAATTACAGGAATGGTTGACAGTATTGTGTTCAAGGGCGTTCACTATGAAATTATGGTGCAGACCAAATACAGGCGTTATATGATACATACAACAGATTATCATGATGTGGGGCTTGAGGTAGGTCTTACATTTGGACCGGAAGATATCCATGTAATGTGGAAAATGGTTTAATACAGGCAAATCAGTTTTTAGGAAAGGAGAAGAATATGAAATACTTTAAGAATCTGGTAAGACCATATATTGCATGGTCATTTGTGGTTATTCTTGTTCCGATTTTTATGATATTTTTATATGCTGTTACCAACAGCGGAAACTCTCTTATAAACATACAGTTTACTCTTAAAAACTTTGCAAGGTTTGCAGAGCCTGTGTATCTGAACGTTTTTATCAAGTCAATACGTATGGGTCTTATAACCGTGGCAATTTGTCTGGTGTTTGGATATGCTATGGCTTATATAATTTCAAGATGCAAAGAAAAGACGCAGGGGATTCTTATACTCCTGGTTACCATACCAATGTGGATAAATCTGCTCCTCAGAACATATGCGTGGAAGATTATTCTTGAGCCACTGGGTCTTATGTATACAGATTTTGCGGTTATGGTGGGACAGATATGCGAGTTTCTTCCCTTTATGATAATCCCCATACATACATCATTAAGCAAAATGGATAAATCCTATGTTGAGGCGGCATATGATTTGGGTGCAAATCCTGTCCAGACATTTTTCAAGGTGACGTTTAAGCTGTCAATCCCCGGTGTTCTTAACGGTGTGATAATGGTATTTCTGCTTTCCATTTCAACTTTTGTAATTCCCAAGATTTTGGGCGGCGGTCAGTATGTACTTATGGGCAACTTGATAGAGAGTCAGTTTATATCGGTGGGTGACTGGAACTTCGGCAGTGCATTGTCGCTGGTGCTTGCGGTGATTATTTTGGCTGCAATAAGATGGATGAAGAAGATTGACACAGGTGAAAACTGATGAAATATATACAAGATTTTACGTAAGGAGGCTGTAAAGTGAAAAGATTGGCACGTATATCCACGGGACTTTATGTGTTTTTGTGCTTTGCATTCTTTTATGTCCCAATAATTATAACAATGGTTTTTTCATTCAACTCCTCAAGGTCCCTTGCAAAGTTTACAGGGTTCTCCTTTCAGTGGTATGAGGAACTTATAAAAAGCTCAGAAATAATGTCTGCTGTATGGGTTTCTGTTACGGTTGCGGTGTTTGCTACAGCAATATCCACAGTGCTTGGTACAATCACAGCAATAGGCCTCTCCAAAAGCCGAAAACTGATAAAGGAATGGATACTTAATATCAACAATATTCCCATCATGAACCCTGAAATTGTGACAGCAATTGGACTGATGATACTTTTTACGGCAATAAAGATGGAAAAGGGTTATATGACGATGCTTATTGCTCACATTTCTTTCTGTACTCCTTATGTTATAACAAGCGTCTATCCCAAAATACGTGAGCTTGACAACAACATTGCCAACGCGGCAATGGATTTGGGGGCAACACCATTTCAGGCACTTACAAAGGTCATTGTGCCCATGATAAAACCTGGTATATATGCAGGAATGCTCCTTGCGTTCACCATGTCTTTTGATGACTTTGTGATATCATACTTTGTCAGCGGCAATGGTGTTATGAACATATCAACTATTGTATATAATATGTCAAGGAGAGCCAACCCCACTATAAATGCTCTGTCTACATTGGTTATAGGGGTTATAATAACAACAGTTATTGTGGTGAATATTATCCCATTAATAAAAAACAGAAGAAAGAAGGTTTTGAAGAATGAAAAAGGTAATTAGTTTTATTATCTGTGTGGTTTTAAGTGTGACTTTGTTTGGTTGTGGTGGTGACAAGGTAACCCTTAAAGTTTATAATGCAGGGGAATACATAGACACTTCACTTATAAAGGTGTTTGAAAAAGAAAATGACTGCAAGGTGATTTATGAAACCTTTGATTCCAACGAAACCATGTATACCAAGGTGATGAGCGGAGAAAGGTATGACGTTATTGTTCCCTCTGACTATATGATTGAAAGACTGGCAAAAGAAGGCTTTTTGCAGGAAATTGACAAGACAAAACTTACGAATCTTGGAAATATTATACCAACAATACTCAATCAGCCCTTTGATCCCGAAAACAAGTATTCAATCCCTTATTTCTGGGGCAGTGTGGGCATACTTTATGACAAGACAGTTGTTGATGCAAAGGATTTGGAAGCAGGCTGGGAGATACTCAGAAACCCCAAATACAAGGACCAGCTTTATATGTACGATTCAGAACGTGATTCGTTTATGATTGCTCTTAAAGCCTTGGGATATTCTCTCAATACAACAAATAAGGCAGAACTTGAAGACGCATATGACTGGCTGATTAAACAGAATGAGATTATGAACCCCATCTATATGGGCGATGACGTGATTGACAGTATGGTTTCGGGCAGCAAGCCTATAGCAATTGTGTATTCTGGGGATGCATCTTATATCATGTCCCTCAACGAAAATCTCGGGTTTTATGAACCCAAGGAGGGAACAAACCTCTGGATAGATGGTATGGTAATAACCAAAGACTGCATAGAGGTTGATTTGGCACACAAGTTCATTGATTTTATGCTTGACCCTGAGAATGCATGTGCAAACTCCGAGGCAGTGGGATATTCATCTTCGGTACAGAGTGCCTTTGATGAAATGAGCAAAACGGTCTATGCTGGAATTGATGCATATGTTCCACGCAGTGATAATCCAAAGGACGAATATTTCAGATATCAGGATGCAGAGACAAAGAAGTTCTGCGCAGAACTCTGGACAAAGGTTAAGTCACAGTAGAGGTGAAAAAATGTATATAATTGCAGGGCTGGGTAATCCCGGTCGCAAGTATGTGAACAGCAGACACAATGTGGGTTTTGATGCTTTGGATGCTGTTGCCGCTAAATATGATATTGCAGTAAAAAAGCTTAAGTTCAACGGTCTTTATGGTGAGGGAACAATTGAGGGCGAAAAGGTTGTTTTGGTAAAACCCCAGACCTTTATGAACCTGAGTGGTGAGTGTATAAGAGAGTTCAAGAATTGGTATAAGGTTGAAAATTCTCAAATAATAATTATATATGATGACATATCATTGCCTTTTGGCAAACTGCGTATAAGACCAAAGGGCAGTGCTGGGGGACACAACGGTGTGAAGAACATAATCTACCAGACAGCGTCTGAAGAGTTTCCGCGGATTAAAATCGGTGTGGGTCAACCGCCCAATCCCGATTATGACCTGGCGGATTATGTGTTGGGCAAGTTCAGCCGACAGGAGATAAAGGAGCTTGTCCCTGTTGTGGTAAAAGCGGCGGAGGCTGTGGGCGAAATAATCAAAAACGATGTGCAGTCTGCAATGGCAAAATACAACTAAAACATATTTTGGAAAGGCTGAGTTATGAACGGATTTCTTAAAATTTTGGACAGCTTGGCTGATTTTGAAGAGATTACAGGGGGGCTGAAGTATGATCAGTCCCCTATAAGTGTTACGGGTGTTTCCGATTCGGTCAGGGCACACCTTATTTTTTGTGTATGCAAAAACTTAGGCAAAAACGCCTTGGTTGTGGCTGCCAATCAGGTTCAGGCAAAGGCGATTTTTGAGGACATGAATTTTTTCTTTGAAGGTAAAGTTCTGTTTTTTCCTGAGAAAGATTTGGTTTTTTATGATATAGAGGCATCTGCCAATGATATAAAAAAGCAACGACTTGAGGTTATTGACAAACTATGGAGGTTTGATGGTGAGTATTGCGTTGTTACGACGGTCGGGGCATTGACAAGTGCCACAGTTCCCCAATGGGTATATGATGAAAAAGTCCTCACACTGAAAGTGGGCGACGAAATTGAACTGGAAACTTTGTGTGACCTGATGACAGATTTCGGATACAAACGTGAAGAAATGGTTGAGGGTCCGGGGCAGTTCAGCGTAAGAGGTGGAATTTTTGACTATTTTCCCTATTGGAATGACCTGCCATTCAGAATAGAATTTTTCGATACTATGGTGGATTCCATAAGAGAATTTCATGTGGGCACACAAAGAACTGTAGAAAACAGCGATGAAGAAAAAGTTGCAGTAATAACCCCTGCCGATGAACTGGTTGCAGACGGTGAAACTCGAAGAAAATGTGCCGAGTTTTTGAGAAAAGAAATTGAAACCCAGTCAAAAAAGAAAGAACAGACCGAAGAACGTATAAAACTGATTTCAACATTAAAGCGTGATGTTGAGCGGATTGAGGAGGGGATTTTGTTTCCTTCAAGGGACAAGTATATCCCATATTTTTGTGATGAGAAAACCCCCACAATTCTTGACTATCTTTCCAAGGACTATGTTGTGTTTATTGATGACCCTGCAAGGGTATCAGAGACCGTAAGAGGTGAAAAACTTCGCTTTGCAGAGAGTCTTAAAGACATGATTGAGAGGGGAATCATACCAAAGAGCAGCATGAAATATCGGGCGGATTATGCCGAACTATTGAATACTATGAGCGATATGGGACTGGTCAGCATGAGCCCTCTTTCCCATTCAAATCCTGACATAAAACCAAAAAAATTGGTTGGATTTACGGCAAAAAGTCTTAATAATTACAACGGCAAAATGGAATTCTTCTATGATGCACTGGATTTTTACCGAAAAAACAGTTACCGTACGGTTATACTTGCAGGCTCGGAACGTCGTGCTGAAAACCTTTACAGGCAACTGACAGACGAAGAAATAGTCTGTAGTCTGACCAAGGAGTTTGATGAATTGCCTGAACCGGGTAAGATTGTAGTGACCCACGGGGGACTTGGCAGAGGTTTTGAATATCCACTAATAAGAACGGTGGTAATCAGCGACAAAGAAATTTTCGGTGAGAGAAAACGCCGTCGCAAACGGTTCAAAGTAGAAAAAGAAAACAAAATTGACAGTTTCACAGACCTTAATGCAGGGGATTTTGTTGTACATCAGAATCACGGCATAGGTCAGTATATGGGCCTTGAAAGACTGACGGTAGACGGGGCACAAAAGGAATATCTCAAGATTTTGTATAAGGGCGGGGACAGCCTTTATGTTCCTGCAGACCAGCTAAACCTTATTTACAAGCATGTAGGACGTGACGGAAGTCAGGTAAAACTCAATAACTTGGGTGGTCAGGACTGGAACAGGGCGAAACAGAGGGTCAAAGCGTCATGTCAGGATATGGCCAAGGAATTGGTGGAACTTTATGCCCAGCGTGAGGCAATCCGTGGAATTGAGTTTTCATCTGATACAGAGTGGCAACATGATTTTGAGGCTGCTTTTCCTTATGAGGAAACTGATGACCAGTTAAGATGCATCGACGAGGTTAAACGGGATATGGAAAAGCCTCGACCAATGGAAAGGCTTTTGTGTGGTGACGTGGGCTACGGCAAAACAGAGGTAGCAATGCGTGCGGCATTCAAAGCTGTTATGGATGGCTATCAGGTGGCATATCTGGTTCCTACCACCATACTGGCAAACCAGCATTTCAATAATTTCAGGCAACGAATGAAAGACTATCCGGTGAATATTGCAGTGCTTTCAAGATTTTGTACTCCCACCCAACAGAAAAAGGTTGTAGCACAGCTTAAAAGCGGCGAGGTTGATATCGTAATCGGCACACATAAGATTTTGCAAAACTCGGTGGAGTTCAAAAAATTGGGACTTTAGATTATTGTCGAAGAACAACGATTCGGGGTTGGACATAAACCACGTATCAAGGGAATGAAAAAGGAGATAGATGTCCTCACCCTTTCAGCGACGCCAATCCCCAGAACATTGCATATGTCCATGTCGGGAATCCGTGATATGAGTGTGATTGCGGAGCCACCCGGAGACAGATATCCCGTTGCAACATATGTGATGGAATATGATGCTGACATTATAAGAGAGGCAATTTCAAAGGAACTGGGCAGAGGAGGACAGGTATATTACCTCCACAATCGTGTTCATGGCATTGAAAAAACAGCAAAAGAAATCGAAAAAATGATTCCTGAGGCAAGGGTTGCAACAGCACATGGCCAAATGTCAGAGGCTGAGCTGGAAAGAATTATGATGGCAATGTCAGAGGGCGAAATTGATGTTCTGGTATGTACTACCATAATCGAAACAGGACTTGATATTGCAAATGTCAATACCATTATAATGGAAGATGCAGACCGCCTTGGCCTTGCACAGCTTTATCAGCTCAGGGGCAGAGTGGGACGTTCCAATCGTTTGGCGTATGCGTACCTGACTTATCGCAGAGACAAGGTGCTGAATGAAGATGCACAAAAGCGTCTTAAGGCAATAAGAGAGTTTACAGAGTTTGGTTCGGGGTTCAAAATTGCACTTCGTGACCTTGAAATCCGCGGAACCGGCAATGTCATAGGACCGCAGCAAAGCGGACATATGGAGAGTGTTGGGTACGAGATGTATTGCAAACTTCTGGCTGAAACGGTCAGTGAGATGCGTGGTATTGAGATTGAGGAGACCGTCGACACATCTGTTGACCTGCCTGTCAGTGCGTTTATTCCGGAAAAGTATATAAAATCTCACAGTCAGCGACTTCTTGCATACAAAAGAATTGCAGCTATTGAAAGTGACGATGAGCTGGGTGATGTATATGACGAGTTCCTTGACAGATACGGAGATGTACCGGATGTAGTGAATAATCTGATGGTTATTTCGCTTATGAGAAAGGTTGCATCAGACAAAAAGTTCACTGAGATAAAGGGTAGCAAAAACGGGCTGACGTTACACTTTGAACCGGATAATGCCCCTGACCTTTCGGAGTTTGTGAACAGCCAATATCTGAAAGACGGTAGAGCGGTAATAAAAGTTGGCAAAAAGCCAAAAATCATATATACATTTAGAGAAAACATAAAAAACACCGAATATTTGAGCAAGGTCAAAGAATTTATTGAAAAAGTGTAGACGGGCATGGTATTTTGGTGTATAATGAAAATAGTAATATTCAAATGAATGGAGCGATTGATGTGGAAAACGAAAACATCAGAGAAAATGAAAATTTAAATGAAGAGGTTGTTGAAGAAATAACAACCCCAGAAACTATTGGTGAAGAAGTAGGGGATGTTGTTGAAACAACAGAAAATGAATCTGAAGATATAATTGAAGAGGCAGATGGTGAGGAGCTTATCGGTGACGAGTGGCAACAGACAGAAGAGGCTTTTGAGACTGTTCCTGTTGAACCTTTAAGTGAGGAAGAAATTGCTGCAATAATGGCGGCAAAGAAAAAGAAAAGGAATTTCATCATACTGATTGTTGCGGTCGTTGCGGTGGTAATTGCCCTCGCGGCTGCGTGGGTGTGCAGAGTTGAAGGCGTTGGCGGCAAAACTTTTGTAAATACTACAATATCGGCAACAGAGACTGACAAGGATGCAGCAAAAAAGGACAATATCAAGTTTGAAAACCCTGTAATGGCAGTTGTCAATAACGTTTTTGGAGATAAAAAAGATGCGGTTATGGTTATAAACGGCAAAGGGGTAGACAAGGACGTATTTACATTTGCAACAAATGTCTTAGGTGTGAACTATATGGGTTCGTTGGCACAGTTTGGCTTGGTGAGCGATGTTAAAGATTTTGACTGGGATGCCATAGACACCACCAGTGGAGTTTCATACCTTGAGTACTCAAAGGGTCTGGCTGCCGAAAATCTTATACCTATCTATGCCTTTGTTGCAGAGGGTGAAAAACACGGTGTATTTTTGAGCGAGGAAGAAGAAAAGGAAATCACCGACGGCGTTGCTGAACTGAAAGAACAGTATGGTGATGACTTTGAGATGGTTCTTAATCAGAATGGCTATCCTACCGAGAATGCTTTTGTGGAATTTAACAGAATTCAAAGACATATGAACAAAATATATCAGGATGCACAGGCTGATATTGAGAAGTATGTGGACAAAAAAGATGTAGCAAAAAAACTTGATGACGGCAAGATTACGGTAAAACATATCCTGATTTCCTTTGCTGATGAAAATACTGGCGAGACAACGGATGAGATGAAAGCCGAAGCCAAGAAAAAGGCTGAGGAAGTTCTTGAAAAGGTAAAGGCAGGAGAAGACTTTGACAAGCTTGTTGAGGAATATAACCAAGACCCCGGTGCAACAAGTGAGGGCTATACCTTTGCTGATAACGGAGAGATGGTTCAGGAATTTGCCGATGCATCATTTGCACTGGAAGTAGGGGAAACCAGCGAACTGGTTGAGACTACCTATGGTTATCACATTATAAAACGAATTGATAGAAATATAACGGTTGATGACTATATTTCCATGTTGTCCAAGACATGTGATATAAGGGTAAGACGGGGAAATTTCTCTGATGTCAAGATAACAATAAATCTGGCAGATTATGCCTCTGAGGATACTCAGGAATAAGTATAAAAAGGGCAATAGCGTGATTACGCTATTGCCTTTGATGAATTTTACGGGATTATGATAAATTGGCACAAAGGTTGATTGTGCAGAGGGAACGGTGAGGGTTATGTCTGTTTATACATTGATTTCTTCGTTGCTGAGTTATGTTTTTACAACAATTATATATCTTTTTATATTCAGTGTTATTGCCCTTATTTATATGGATATAAAAAAGGCAAGTAAAAAGGAGAAGAAGCAGACCCTGACGGACCATGAAGAAATTCAGGAACAGGAAGAGCCCAAGGCGGTTCTTAGGACTGTCAAGACCAAAAAGGCTGCAGATGCAAAAATGAAGACAGCATATCGTATATCCGGCAGGGGTGTCATTGTTGGTCGGGGCAAAGAATGTGATATTACAGTGAATCATATGTTCTTGTCCATAGAACATTTTCAGATATGGTATGATGAGGGATGTTGGTACATTGGCGATATGGGCAGTAAAAACGGTACTTATCTCAATGGTTCAAAATTGAAAAAGGTAAAGCCCTTGTCTGATGGTGACGAGATTTCTTTTGGGGAAATTTCGGTTATATTTGAGGAGGAGTAGGAATGAGCAAAGCGAACTACAGACTACCCGCATACCTCCTTGTTATAATGAATGTTCTGGGCTTTTTGCTTTTGTACATGGCAAATGATTATCAGATTAATGTTTTGTATGTTGGTCTTGGAATGTTGGGGATGTTTATCCTGATATATTCAATACTGGTGCTGTGCCGCATGGGGGACAAGTTCCTCCTGTTGCTTGCATCTATGCTGATGACGGTGGGAGTGCTTATGCTATGCCGCCTTGATATTGTTATGGGTGCACGCCAGATTGTGTGGATAGGTCTTGGGGGTATAGTTTTTTTTGCGGCGTATGGCATATATTACAATATCCGTTTCTGGCACAGAATGTGGTTTCTTTATGCAGCGTTGGGAGTTGCTCTTTTTGTCATAACATTGATTTTTGGAAAGACAGTAAACGGTTCACGGAACTGGATTGATTTGGGTGTCATTGCTTTTCAACCGTCAGAGATTATAAAGATACTCTACATTATGTTCCTTGCGTGCCATTATTCAGAAAGCTGGAACAAGCCGTTTTTCAAAATTTCACCTATGTTTATGACAGGGATTGTAACATATATTTATATTTTGTTTCTGGTTCTGCAAAGGGACTGGGGGACAATTCTGGTTGTATTTTCCATATTCATTTTTATGATTTATGTATACGAAAAGAAGCGTTGGTTTTTGATTGGAAACATTGGTGCTGCCTCGGTTGTGGCATTGCTTGGGTATAAGTTTTTGTATCATATTCAAGTGAGAGTGGGCGTGTGGCTTGACCCTTGGTCGGATGTGTCGGACAAGGGTTATCAGATTGCCCAGTCGCTTTTCGCCATTGCCTCAGGTGGATATTTTGGCAGAGGTTTGGGCAACGGCTCACCGGGATATATCCCTGAGGTGCATACCGATTTTATCTTTTCTGCAATCTGTGAGGAAATGGGTGTGTTTGGCGGAGCGTCTGTTATAATTCTGTTCTTCCTGCTTGCTTACAGATGTTTTAAAATAACAATTAATACTCAAGACCCCTACAACAAAGCCGTGGGTTTGGGACTTACCTTGATGTTTGCACTTCAGACCTTTATAATCATAGGCGGAGTTATCAAGTTTATCCCTTTGACAGGTATAACAGTACCCTTTGTCAGCTACGGCGGTACATCTATCGTGGTCAGCTTTGCATCTTTGGGAATAATGCAGGCTATCTCTGCACGGGATGACAGAAAGGGGGCAAAAGATGAACACAAACAGTAAAATCATAAAAGTTTTGATTGTTATATCAGGACTGTTTTTGGCGTTGCTAACTTATCTTTTGTACTTCAATCTGTTCAGGGCGGATGAGGTTGCAACCAACCCGTACAATCGCCGTCAATGGGATGATGAAAAATATGTAACCCGCGGCACCATTTATGACAGTCAGGGTCTTGTTCTTGCGGAAACAGTGGAAGACGGCGACAGTTCAAAACGAGTTTATTCCCAAGGCAGACTTTATAGCCATGTTATAGGTTATTGCTCTCAGGTTTACGGCAAGAGTCTGCTTGAACGTGAATATGACAGCCAGCTTTTGGGCAAGGGTGATATTGATATATTCCAAGGGGACAAAAAAAGGGGGTTTGACCTTAATCTTACCATAAACAATTCTCTGCAAAGATATGCATATGAACAGATGCGTGGCAAAAAAGGTGCTCTTGTGGCAGTTGACCCCATGACCGGTGCGGTGCTTGCTATGATAAGCTTGCCTGATTTTGAACCTGCGGCAGACAAGCTGGAGAACAGATGGAATACAATCGTAGAAGATGAGAATTCGCCACTCCTTGCCAGGACTACTCAGGGACTTTATCCTCCGGGGTCTACCTACAAAATTGTGACGGCAGCCTTGGCCCACGAAAACGGAATGGAAGGTAAGGTTTTTGAGGATACCGGTAGCTTTGTGGCGGATGATTTGGAAGTTGAGAATTACAACAACAAGGCTTATGGCGAGATTTCCCTTGAACGTGGATTTGCAGTATCAAGCAATCAGGTTTTCTGCAGTCTCGGGTTTGAACTGGGCAGTGAAAAGATGCTTGAAATTTCGGAGAGATTTGGGATAAATTCCAGTCTTGACTTTGATGTACCAACCATGTCAAGCCGGATAGAATACAAAAAGATGACCAATTCAGACAGTGCGCTTGTGGGCATAGGTCAGGGACAGTTGCTTGCAACCCCTTTGCAGATGGCAATGATTTGTTCCTCTGTGGCAAATGGGGGCAAACTCCTTAAACCTTATGTGGTGGACAGGGTGACAAAGGGAGAAATAACAATAAGTAGTGCCAAAACAAAGGTGTTAAGACAGGCAATTTCGGAAGCTACTGCCGGGTATATCGGCAATCTGATGATTGACGCTGTGGAAAACGGAACAGGAAAACGTGCGAAAATTTATGGCACAACTGTTGCGGGAAAGACCGGAACAGCAGAGAACGAGAACGAAA
>JAZRNA010000058.1:0-21678 GCA_045647945.1 Clostridia bacterium | reverse complement strand
TTGGTAAGTGTTGCGATATATTTACCGTTGTATATGAAAACAGGTTTTGCAACAATGGTGGCTGTCTTTGCTGTTGAATCATTGGTGTTGCTGCGCCAGTAGGTCACTGTTTTGTTTGCGTCTGCATCGCCTGTTACTGATACAATGTCTGTTGCATTTATTGTAAGCTCATTGTTCTTGCTGCTTTGAGGTCTTACCAGAATCAAAGTTTTCTCGTCAGTTGTTGCATCAATTCTTGCATAGTATACCACGTTATAACCCAACAGTTCTCTTGCCATGGTGTTGCCCTCGATAAATGTTTTATCATTTATCATTATTCTGTCTTCTGCTGTTGTGCTACCGCCTGTAAGTGTTGTTTCGCTGGTTCCTGTAATCTGTCCGTATGCTTTCTCTACATTAAGTCTGTCATAAAGCAAAGTCTTATCCACTACTTCATAGACTGTGTTGCTGCCAAATCCTGTCTGTTCCATAAGGTTGACTGTAAGGCTGTTGAACACAAGCTGTGCAACATCTCCTCTTTTTGCAGGGTTTGCTCCTGCTGAAGAAATGCCTTTGAGAAGCTGGTTTTCAGATGCAACTGCCAGATATCCCGCAGGGTATCCACCACGGTCTCTTGCCACAGGTTCATAGCCCAAAGCTCTTACCATGATTGTTACTGCCTCCTGCAAAAGAACAGGGTCATCTGGACGGAATGTGCCTACGTCATCACCAATTACCATTCCCTGTTGTTCTGCAACATTGATAGCACCGTTTGCCCAGTGATTTGGAACAACGTCAGGGAATCTTGTAGGTGTGTTTGAACCATTTGCTATGTCTTCAAGTCCTACCGAGTATACCGAAACCTTTGCCATCTCTGAACGCAAAATGTTGTCTTCAGGACGGAAATTGCCTGTTTCTGCATCACCTACCATGATACCCAGCGCACCCAATACCTCTGCCGCCTCTTCATACTTTGTTCCGCTTATATCGGGAGAAAGTGCAACTCTGCGGCTGCTGTATCTTGAAAGTGCAACACTTTCGCTTAAGTGCTCATTCATCATTGCGTTGTTTTTTGTGTTGTTTTGTTCAACTATTGCTTCGCTGTTGTCCTCGGTTCTTGTCACTCTTGGTGTTGCACCCATGTTGACATCTGCGTTTTGTTGAACACCGCCTTGTTGTGTGTTGTCTTGTTGATTTTGATTTGTTGCCGCACCGTTTTGCTGTGCTTTTCCGCCCTGATTGCCGTCCATAGTGACGCCTGTATCAGAACCATTTGCAGTATCACCCAACATTTCAGGTGTTTCTCCTGATGCGATGATTGAGCCATTACCTGCGGCAAAAACATTTATGCCCAAAGTGAAAAGCATTGTTATTGCCAGACACAAGGATATAAATTTTTTTGACATTTTTATTCCTCCTCTTTTAAATTTGAAAATGTTTCGTGTCTATTGTGTGTAGGTGCAAAAATATTACAACACAAAGTTTTTGGCTCAATTAGCAAAATATTATATCATTCCAAATTTTTAACAATTTTGTAACCTATATTTAAAAACTTTTTAGATAAATATGGTTGAAATATTAAAACTTTTATGCTAAAATAAAAATAACATAATTTTTTGTGTTTTTATCCAGAATTTTATTAAGTTTTCACAAACATAAATACCAAGGGGGAATCAAAATGATTAACAAAAAACTTTTGAGCGGAATTCTTTGTATCGTATTCCTGCTCTCAACACTTTCGGTATCTGCTCTTACCTTTTCTGATGTAGAAAATGACCCAACTGTCGAATGGGCAAAACCCTACATAAACGAAATGGCAGAGCTTGGTTACATCAAAGGTTATGAAGACGGAACCTTTAAACCCAACAACACAATTTCCAAAACTGAAGCACTTATCCTTCTTTCAAGAATGATTGGTGTGAATGACGAAAGTTTTGCTGATTCTGTGGAACTGGCGGTTGATGAGTACAAAGGAACTCTCAGCAAGTTTTCTACAAATTATGCAAAAGAGGTTTCATTCCTCCTTTACACAGGGGTTCTCAAAGCAGACGAGCTTGATGCATACCTTTCATCTTCCAACAAGAACACAGCTCTCAAAAGATACGAAGCTGCCATTCTTCTGACAAAACTTCTTGGTGCAGAAGAAGAGGTTGAAAGCAATGCTTTTGTTTCATCATCATATGCTGACACTGTTGAAATCCCCGATTCCGCAAGAGCATATGTTGAATATGTAAAAGAAGCTGGAATTATGCAAGGTATGGGCAACAACGACAAGGGTCAGCCCATGTTCTCTCCCAACACATCTGTTACACGTTCACAGATGGCAAAAATGCTTTGCTCACTTGTTGATATCCTTGATGTTTCAACACAGACAGGTGTTATTGTTTCGGTTGATAAATTTGATGAAAAAATCACCATTACAATCGACGGCAATGATATCGTAAACAGCCTTGAGTCAAACACAAAATATAAAGTAAACGGAAAAGATGTTACACTTTCTGACCTCAGTCGTGGCATGCATGTGAAAATCACTCATCTGGCAGGCAAGGTTTCGTTGATTGAGAACAATGTTTCTGTTAAAGATTCTGTTATTTATGGTCTTGTATCCTCAACAAAGGACTCAACCACCAAATCTGTTACAATCGCAGATGCCAATGACAAATCAAACATCGAGACTTACGTTCTTGCTGAAAATGCAAAAATCAGGGTAAACGGCGCCATCGACCTCTTCAGCAAAGTTAAATCCAATGACTACGTTGCTCTGACAATAGTTGACGGTCTTGTTGAATCTCTGGAAGTAGTTGACAAGAACACAACAGCAAGCGGAACACTTGATTCCATTGACGCGTCAGGCACATATACTATTTTAAACATTGCAGATACAAGCGGCAACATCAAAGCCTACGAAGTTTCAGCAGACGGTGTTGATGTTTCACGCAACAGTTTAAGCAGCAGCTTGAGTCAGCTTATGCATGGTGATACCATTATGGTAAGAATGACTTACGGCAAAGTTACAAAAGTTTCTGCAAGCAGCAAGAACCAGTCATTCTCCGGCAATATTAAAACCATCACACACACCACTTCAGGTTCAACACTCAGCATTGAACGTAGCAACGAAATCGTTGACTATAAAGTAAACAAGAGTGTAAAGGTTATTATAGACTCTACCGAAACTGGTACTGTTTATGACCTACGTCCCGGAACAGATGTGAACATAACAATCCAGAGCAGCGAAATCATTTCTATCGAGGCTGCAGGTTCAGTTTCAAAATCACAGCTCAACGGAACTGTTAAGAGCATAAACGCAACTTATGGCCTTATGATTGTTGAAGAAGGTGGCACAGAATACAATGTATTCGTAAATACAAATACAAAAATCATTGACAGCACAACAGGCAAAAACATAATATTCAAGAATATCGAGAAAGGCAAAACCGTTTCTGTAACAGGTTCAAACGCATCCGGTGTCCTTGAGGCAAGTGTTATTGTTATTCATTAATCCCATAAAAATCAAAAGCGTGCATCATTTAAGATGCACGCTTTTTTATATAATATCAAATTCTGTATTTAATCTTATATAAAAAATATCAATTTAATGCCCGTGCAAAATTTTGGCTTTACCAAAACGCACATGGGCAAACAAAGCGTTGCTGCTGCGACCGCCCGCATAGCGAAGCGGCGAAGCAGCTTTGTTCTTGTATAAAACACAAATCATTTGTAAATACTTTCCATATATCAAAAAAAGGCGGTATTTATATGATTGATAAAAAATCCAGACGAGTAGTAATAATCAACAACATACAGTCTGATACCATTGATCAGGCAATATTTATTTTAAAATCTGACAAAAACAGCAACAGCAAAACCTTCAGCGAAAAGAACGTCGCCGCAGAAGCACAGGACATAATCAACAACTATATAAGGCAAGTGGAACGCCTTAAAGGACTCCACTGCTCCAATCCATCAAAAAAACATAAAGGTCCCTTTTTTACACATTTATTCACAGTTGCTCTGACAGCTGTGTTTATGCTGGCAATTTTTTTCGTAGCAGCTTATAATCTGTGAACAATATTGACTATCTCCCTTTCTTTTTCTTTTGCATAGTTCACAGTATATGCAGTCCCACCTCTGTAATCTGTGAGATACGAAATAAGCGCCTGGCTGTTGTCAACCATAACTTTGTTTCTGAGATGCATACAACCTGTGCAGTAGCTTTCACAGACATACTCTACCTCATCTGCCAATGCAAGAATTTCTTCATATTCCATCCTATCATGTCTTGACCATTTTATGTGCTGGTCACGGCAGGGCAACATCATAACAAGGCGTATTTCATCATTTGACTTCTTTTTTTCAGCAACCAGTCCTGCAGCCAGCAGGTCAAACCCCAATGCGCCGCCTGAAACAAATCGGGTGTATCCCTTCTTTATATATTCATCAATAACCGCACTGAGTTCCTTGCGTATTATTTCGATATTTCCCCTTGGCAGCACCCTGTGGCCACTGAAACAGCATGTGTTTTCCTCATAATCCATAGTCAGTTTTTATTTCCTTTGCACTTTTATATAAATATTTTAACACCTTTCAAAAAGATTTGTCAATAAATATAGTTTACATATCCTTTTGTTTGTGATAAAATTCAGATATACAGAGTATTTTGGGAGTGTCTGATTTGAAATTATTAGAACAAGTTTTAAAAATTTTTATTATATGCATTTTCGGTGAACTTATTGCCAATGTGCTTACCATCCCCTTTCCGGGTAGTGTGCTGGCAATGATTTTGCTCTTTTTGTGTTTGGCTTTCAAATTGATAAGGGTGGAGCAAATAGATATAGCGGCAGACTTTCTCCTTAAAAACATGGTCCTGCTCTTTATTCCTTCAACTGTTTCAATCATCTCATATGTGGGTGTCTTTGAGGATATTATTTTCAAATTTTTGTTTATTTGCATTGTCACCACCGTGATTACATTTATATGCACGGCATACTCAGTGAAACTGACAATGTATATTATGAACAAGTTCAAAGGAGATGCAAAATAATGTTTCAACAGTTTACATCATCACCTCTTTTTGGTTTTACCCTGTGTATATTGGCATATATCGTCGGCGTAAAAATAAAAGAGAAATTCAAATATACGATTTTAAACCCCATCCTCACCTCCACACTCCTCATAATAGGGGTTTTAACCATCTTCAATATTCCCCTTGAGAACTTTCTTGTGGGCGGAAATATGATTTCTATGTTCCTTGCACCGGCAACGGCAGCGCTGGCACTTTCTATATACCGTCAGATGCATGTTATAAAACGAAACATTATTCCTATTGCTGTGGGTTGCATAGTGGGTGCTGTAACAGCTGTCGCAAGTGTTCTGCTTTTGTGCAAAGCCATGGGACTTACCGAAGAACTCACCATCAGCCTGATGCCCAAATCCATAACCACCGCTATTGCCAGCGAACTCTCACGACATATGGGCGGGATTGTTCCCATCACAGTCGCCTCTGTTGCAGTGACCGGTATATTTGGCGCTATTATGTCACCCTTTTTTATAAAATGGTTCCGCGTTGACAATTCCATCGCCGCAGGTCTTGCAATCGGTGCATCCTGCCATGCATTAGGCACATCCAAGGCAATCGAACTGGGCGAAACCGAAGGATCGCTAAGTGGCATAGCTGTAGGACTATGCGGGCTTGTTACGGTCTTTATATCAATGTTCTTATAAACAAGATAACAAAAAAGCACTTAAGAAATTCTTAAGTGCTTTTTTAATTCTCATGCAATTTCTCTATTAATCAGCAGTATAGGGCAAAAGTGCCATATATCTTGCTCTCTTAATAGAAACTGTGAGCTCTCTCTGATGCTTTGCACAGCATCCGCTGATTCTTCTGGGAAGAATCTTTGCTCTTTCTGTGATGTAGCGTCTGAGCTTTGCAACATCTTTGTAATCAATAAATTCTACTTTATCAACGCAGAAAGCACACGCCTTTCTCTTGGGGCGTCTAGCTCTTACTTTGTCGTTTCTTTCCTTTTCAGGCATTAGTATTTCCTCCTATCCATCAATATTATCTGACTGCTTGACCGTATTTAGAACGGCAAATCATCATTTGTTTCCAGAGCAACAAAATCGTCCTCTGTGTCTGCGGGCATTTCAGGAACATTTGAGTCTATGCCAAAATCCTGACGCTGAGGTGCGGAATAACCGTTGTCATCAGCTGCTCTTTTGGACTCACCGAAAGAAACCTCGCTTGCCACAACTTCTGTGACATAGTTCTTCTTTCCGTCCTGGCCCTCCCATGTTCTTGTACTGATACGACCTACAACAATAATCATCCTGCCCTTTGTGAAATACTTTTCAACAAATTCAGCAGTTTTGTTCCATGCAACACAGTTGATAAAATCAGTCTGTCTGTTGTCGCCATAACCATTGTCAATAGCAATAGAAAAGCTGCAAACAGGAGTACCTGAACCTGTGTGTCTGAGTTCCGGGTCGCGTGTAAGTCTGCCCATCAAAATCGCTTTGTTAATCATAAGCAATCTCGCTTTCTATGCAGTTTCTGCATAATTATTTCTCTTCTTTTTTGATGACCATGCTTCTCAAAACTCCGTCTGTGATACCGCATACACGTTCAAACTCAGCCGGGAAATCAGCTTTTGCAGAGAAGTTAATCAAAACATAATAGCCTTCAGCCAGGTCATTGATAGGATAAGCCAATCTTCTGCGTCCCCATTCGTCAACGCTTTCAATTGTACCGTTAGCCTCAATCAATGATTTGAACTTATCAACCAATGCTGCTGTTTCTTCTTCGCCCTTTGATGCGTCAACAACGAACAATGCTTCGTACTTGTTAATAACCTCAACCATTTCTTTTCACCTCCTTGTGGACTTTGACTTTCGGTCGTGCCGAAAGTAAGGATTTTCTAACCAATAAATTATATTACACTTTTTCTTACTTGTCAAGCAATTTTATCTTTTTTAATCAAATTATTCTCATATTCTTGCAAATTCCTGATATATATAGATAATGACAATTTATAATCAGAGGACTTTGCCTATGAAAAAACTATTCTTGAGCCGCATCTTTTTTATTCTTATGCTTATTGGACTGCTGCCTGCCATATTAGGTTTATGTTTTCCCAGAAGTCTTGAGGGCAGGATTTTCTCCTCGCCTTTTCCCTACAAAAATCTTGGGGGCGATACTGTAATAAGCTGCCTTGATACCAAAACAAACACCGTTTTTGAGAGTGATATAGAGGAATATCTGGTGGGGGTTCTGGCAGCAGAAATGCCCGCATCCTATGAAATGGAGGCTCTTAAAGCACAAGCGGTTGCAGCCAGGAGTTATATTCTAAGCAATATGGATACCCCAAACCCCAAACACCCCAGCGCAAATGTATGTACCGACAGCACCCATTGCAAGGCATGGCTGTCGGAAGCTGACGCTAAGGCAAAATGGAAAAGTTTTGACAAAATCCTTTACTGGAACAAACTACGCTCCGCAGTTGACTCAACCCGTGGCGAATACATGGTTTATGATGACCAAGTGGTAGAAGCTTTCTTTTTTGCCTCAAGTGGCGGAAAGACCGAAAATTCAGAGGATGTCTGGGGCAGTAGCCGCCCATACCTCAAATCCGTTGAAAGTTCCGGCGATACCTCGTCATCTGATTGCTATTCCACTCTTGCTTTAGGCCTTTCCGATTTTAAATCAAAGTTACAACCTTTCTTTAGCCAAAGTCTCGGTTCTGACACTCCGTTGCAAATCGGCACAATAACACGAACTCAAGGCGGCAGCGTGGCAGAAATAGTTCTGTTTGGCAAGCCTTTCAAAGGCACAGAAATTCGCAGTGTTTTTGGGCTTCGTTCCGCCAACTTTATCATTGATACAGTTGATGACAAAGTAATTTTTAAGGTTGCAGGCTATGGCCATGGTGTGGGTATGAGCCAGGTCGGTGCCAATTATATGGCAAAATCAGGGCAAAATTATACAGAAATTCTTTCGCATTATTATACAAATATACAAATTGTAAAACTTTAGGAAATTTTTCTTTTCAATATTCTCAAATTATGGTATATTATTTATATAGAAAAAAGAAAGGCAGGGTAACACTATATGAAAGCAATCATCACTCTTGGCCGCCAACTTGGCTCAAACGGCAAAATAATCGGTAAAGCTCTTGCCGAACAACTGGGAATCAGTTTTTATGACAAGGCATTAATCGCAAAGGCCGCCAAAGAAAGCGGACTTAGCGAAAGCCTTTTTGATGGGATTGATGAAAAACCCACTCACAGTTTGCTTTACTCTCTTGTTATGGGCATCCAATCCAGCAAAGGCCTTTATTATCAGTACAACGACATGCTGAACGGGGACAACGTCTTCAAACTTCAGGCTGACGTAATCAAGAATATCTCCACCGAGGGTCCTTGTATTATTGTGGGCAGATGCGCTGACTACATTCTCCGCAACAACCCCCACCTTATAAAGTTGTTCCTCTATGCAGATTCTGAAACACGAATCAAAAACCTCATGGCTCGTGACAACATGACCGAAAAAGAGGCAGCCTCTGCTGTAAGCAAGGCCGACAAGCGGCGTTCCAATTTTTACAACTTCTACACAAACAATACCTGGGGCGATGTAAACAACTATGACCTGTGCTTAAACACCGGTACTCTTTCAACAGATGAATGCGTCAAAACCCTTGTGGATTATATATCAAAGCGGGAATTGACATTTAAGGACTAACCCTTTTGTGACTTTTAGCATACAAACCACCTTTTTATGATATACATCATAAGAGGTGGTTTTTTTGAGCAAACAAAATATACTGCGGAGCGCCGCTCTTCTTACCATATCCGGCATCATCGCCAAGACCATTGATTTTTTGTTCCGCGCCTATTATTCAAAACAGCTGGGCAGCGAAGGTATGGGTATTTTCTCTCTGGTTTTTTCTTTTCACGGCATAATGCTGACCTTTGCTACCGGGGGTTTGGGCGTTGCTGTGTCAAAAACTGTGTCACAGCAATTCACGCACAAAAATTTTGGGAACATAAACAAAACAATGAACCTCGCAATTTTGTCTGTCTTGATTCTGAGTTCATTGGTCATAACCTCTGTGTTTATTTTCTCTGAACAGATTTCAACGGGCTTTCTCAAAGAACCCCGGACTAAAAACAGCATTATTCTCTTGTCCCCCAGCATCCTTTTTATGGGGACTTCATACTGCATAAAAGGCTTTTTTTATGCATCACGGAAGGTTTTAATCCCGGCCTCCTCTGAATTTTTAGAACAAGCTGTCAAAATTGTGTCTACCACTGTTTTGCTGAAAAAGCTCTTGCCCTATGGAGTAAGTCATGGTTGCGAGGCCGTTTTCCTTGGTATAACTCTGGGGGAGCTTTCGTCATGCTTTTATCTTACCCTTTTCTATCTTAAGCGTCGCAGCCGTCACACATCTTCACAAAGCACAATCAAAATTTTTTCAGGTCTTATGCATATTGCTCTGCCTGCAATGACCACAGCTCTTATGGGGTCATTCCTGCGCATGCAGGAAAATGTACTGATTTTGTCCTCCCTCAAAAAATCCGGCCTTGACCACACTCAAGCCTTAAGCAGCTACGGAGTTCTTCATGGCATGGTTATGCCCTTGATTATTTTTCCTCTTACCCTTATGTCGTCTTGTTTCACCCTGCTTGTGCCCGAAATCTCACGTGCAGACGGAATGCAAAGCCGACTTCGCATCAAAACTCTGGTTTCACGCATATACCGTTTTACTGCTTTTGGGGGTTTTCTGGTATGCACTGTCTTTATCACCTTTTCAGAGGAACTTTCCCAAATGGTATATTCAGCCCCGCACATAGCCCCCTCAGTACGTATAATTGCCCTGTTTTCTCCCATAATGTTTTTGGACTCTGTTTCATGCGGAATTTTAAACGGACTTGGCAAACAATCTTCACTGCTCAAATTCAGTCTCTCTGATTCGGCATTAAGATTGGGTATGATTGCCTTTTTGGTGCCCCGCATGGGAGTGAATGCACTTTTTATTGTAATTGCTGTCAGCAATATATTTACTGCATCTCTTACACTTGGCACAGCCATAAAATCCAGCAAGACCCCATTTGAGCTATCCGGATGGTCTCTCCGACATGTACTCACTGCGGTCATGACCTTCATAACCGTGAATTCTTTATCGGTTTTCTTTGCATATGATGAAAATACCGTTTCAACCATTTTTGCCATTGTTTTTACCCTAGGGGTATATGTTTTGTACTCCTCTTGCCTGTGCAAAAACCTACGCAGTGATATGTCATGGCTCATGAGCAGGATGTTTTTTAATACATAATTTTTGCATATCGAGGGAGACTATTCTAAAAACCACGTCAGGAAGATTTTGATGAAAATATCCCTCATTCTCCCCGCCTATAACGAAGAAAATCTGATTAAAAATACAATAACCCAATGTCTGTCATTTTTCCGTGAAAACGGATTTGAATACGAGCTGATTGTTGTAAACGACGGAAGCACTGACCAAACCGAACAAATCATTCGTTCATTCAAAGAGGTGATTTCAGTATCGTATCCGTCAAACCGCGGCAAAGGCTATGCGGTAAAACGAGGCATACTCCGTGCCACAGGGGACTATATTTTTTTTACCGATGCCGATCTTTCATATCCGCTTGAAAATATTAAAAAAGCAATGGAAATTTTTCGCTCCACCAAAGCCTCTGGTGTGTTTGGTGTGCGGTGCAACAAAAACACCGACTACCCCTTTTTTCGCCGAATTTTTTCTGACCTTTTTCAGTCTTTGGTTCACCGACTGTTAAATATAACCTTTTCAGACACCCAATGCGGCTTTAAGTCCTTTGACAAACACACCGCCCGCATGGTATTTTCAAAGTGCCGTATTGCAGATTTTGGCTTTGACCTGGAAATTATATACCATATTTCAAATCAAAAACTAACTCTTGCCCCCCTGCCTGTGACCTTTACCCATCGTGCAGACTCACGGGTCAAATTTTCCCACTCAATAGGGCTTTTAAAAGATGTTTTTATGCTGAAACAAAGGAGCACCGCCCATGCTAAAAAATCATGACAATTCCACTCCGTTTATACTTGTTCTCTCGATCTTTCTTGCGGTTTTCCGTTTTTCCTGCCTTTCTTTCAGGTATATCCCCTACTTAGATGACTATGTTCAATATTTCTACTATCCGTCCTTTGCAAACCCTTGGCAAACAATCCTTTTGGGTGGACCAAAAATCCTTTTCACACGGCCTCTTGCTGGGCTTTGTGACCGTTTTTTATGGAGTTTTTTTGCCCACAACCTTGGGATTGCTCTGGTAATCATCTCTTTCCTTTACGGAATTTCAGGGGTTTTGTTTTATAAAACCTTTGAAGTCCTCAATCTTCAACCCTCTCCTTTGTTTCTTGTGTTTTATCTGCTCTTTCCTTTGAACACAGAGGGCACATACTGGCTTTCCGCATCCACAAGAATCGTAGTATCTCTTTTCCTCATTGCCCTTTCCGGTTATTCTCTTGTCAAAAGGCAAACTACACTTTTTGCTCTTTTCTCATTTTTGTCAATGTGGTTTTATGAACAGACGGCTTTGTTGTCCGTGTTTGTGGGTATTTCCCTGTCCCTGTTTTCAAAACAACCCAAAGCCCTTGTTTTCCCCATTTTAAATCTTATTGCTTTGTCTGGTTTTTATCTTATATTCGGCAAATACAGCGACAATGCCGACCGTTTGATTCTATCATTCAGTCAACAGCACTTTTCAAACCTCGGAATACAAGTATATGAATTTTTGTTTCCCCTCTCCTTTAATCTGGTGACCCTTGGCTTTTACAGAGGGATTGCCTGCCTGATGCAAAAACATCTATTAGGGTGGTTGTTTTTGTTGATTATTCTATCATCATTGTTTTTTGAAACATCAAAATCCCAATCATATACAACATCCACCAAAAAACTGGTTTGGGGGCTGACCCTGACCTTTGTCCCCTTGCTCCCCTTTTTTATCTCATCAAATGAAAATCTTAACTTCCGCAATTTTGTCCCTTGCCTTTTGGGAATTGCCTTGATTTTCGAGAATTTGCTGTCCAGAATTTTCCGTTTTTTCTGCCCCACCATATGTGCGTTGCTGGTTTTTGTCTTTTCCGTAGTGGCTGTCTGCGAGGTTATGGATTATAACCATACTGCCACAGCAGATTTAAATCTTGCCATGGAAATTTCACACGCATTGCCCAAAGACGTCAAAACCTTTAACTATCGAATTGATACCCCCGATTATTACCCACAATCTGCACCCAAAAACGACCATATAATGAGCATGACCGCATCCGACTGGGGCCCCACAGGAATAGTCCGTGCTATAAGCGGGAACAAACGAGTGGAAATAACTTTGGACAAAAACTAAAAAGGTCTGCTTTCGCAGACCTTTTTATTATCTTTTTGCTCTGTTTAACATATCGGTAAGTGCGGCTTTGTCATAATTATATGCCTTGTTGCAGAATTGGCACACAATTTCCGCTTCACCCTGTTCGTCAATCATATCCTGAATTTCTTTTTTACCCAGACTGACAATAGCTCTCTGCATTCTTTCATCGCAGCAATCGCACCTGTATTCAACCTCACGTTCCTCCAGGATATCCACCTCAAAATCACGCATAACCTTGTGAATAAGTTCTTTATTTGACAACCCCTCGTCCAGCATTGCTGTAACACTGCTTAAGGACTCTGCCGCTTTTTCAAACTTCTTCAGGTTGAACTCATCACAATCAGGCATAATCTGTACAATAAATCCCCCTGCTTGCTTTACGCTGTAATCTCTGTCCACCAGAACCCCCAAGGCAACCAAACTTGGTATCTGTTCAGACTGTGCAAAATAGAACGCCAAATCATCACCTATCTCACCTGTCTGAATGGGAACCTGTCCTATATAGGGCTCTTTCATCTTCATGTCTTTTACCACGCTGAGATAGCCTTCTCTGCCAATTCCGCCGCCTACGTCCAGCTTGCCAAGCCTGTTCAGTGGCAGCTCTGCAACAGGGTTCTCAATATACCCTTTGACCCCGCCATCTGAATTTGCAACAGCCATAACTCTGCCCAAAGGCCCGTTTCCACGCATCTGAATGGTCAGGGATGTATCTTCGTCTTTAAGCATTGCCCCCATAAGCACAGCCCCTGTAAGCAGTCTTCCTATAGCCGCCGTACCTGTAGGCATAGTACTGTGATACTTTCTGGCAGCTTCAACAATGCCTTTTGAATTCACCGCATATATTCTTATAAGTCCATTTTTTGTAACCGCAATGGTAAGTTTGTCTTTCATAGCATTTTCCTTTTCTGTTATATAAAGAAAATCGGCCCACTCAGTGAGCCGATTCCAGTCTTATTTTGTTTATCCAACGAGGATGGGATTACACGCGTGTAACATTTGCCGCCTGTGGTCCCTTAGCTCCTTCGACAACCTCAAATTCAACTTCTGCTCCCTCTTCCAAGGTCTTGTAGCCGTCCATGGCAATAGCTGAAAAATGAACAAATACATCTGTTCCTTCTTCTGTTTCGATGAAACCAAAACCTTTCTCAGCATTAAACCATTTTACTTTACCTTTTTGCATAGAATGTTCCTCCAATTCTTAGGCCAACTCTTGTTGTCCACTGGATTAGTATATCATTGTTTCCAATTTTTGTCAATAGATTTTTTTGAAACAACGAAAAAAATTCTCTCATCGCTGTCATCTGCTGTCGCAAATTCAAAAGGTTTGTAAAATCCCTGTACTTTAAGACCTGCCGCCTCCGCCGCAACGGATATTTCCTCAACGGTGTATGCACGCTCCTGCTGAAATTCGTCAAATCTTGTATATCTGCCATCCTCATTTTCAACAAAAAAGGTAAGGCCAAAATCACATATATGGCTCTCTTCATCATACTCACTCTGCCATACATAAAATATCCCCTGCTCGTCATTGACAAAGGTATTTCCCCCAAGGATATTTTGCAGCTTACTCCTGCTGTTGATATCAAAAACAAACAATCCACCGGGGTTCAGGTAGTTTTCAACCAGTCTGAAAAGCTGTTTCAAATCCTCATAATCGGTGAGATAATTAACTCCGTCAAGGGCACAGACAATAGCATCCACCGTTCCAAAGAGCTCCATCTCGCACATATCCTGATTAAGAAACAGTATCTCCTGACCTTCATTGGCGGCTTTGTCTCTGGCAATGTTCAGCATTTCGCAGGACAGGTCAAGGCCTATCATATCATAGCCTCGTTTTGCCATTTCTACAGTTATGCTACCCGTTCCACAAGCAAGGTCAAGGACCAGTTCCGGCTTTATCCCAAACTTTTTGAAAATTCGTTTATAATACTCTATAAACTTGTTATAATCCGCATCCTGCAGCGTGTCATAAACCTCTGCAAAATCATTATACATACTATCACCAACTTTATATCTTCTCAAGCTGCACATATGCCGCCATAAGATTTTTCTCGCCAACTGTATCGAACTTGACCCGCAAAAACATATCAGCACCGATAGCCTTTGCCTCAACAACAGTTCCCTCGCCAAACTTTCTGTGCATTACCCTGTCGCCTGGTTCAAAGTTCAAAGCGGTTTTACTCTCACTCACAGGTGTCTGGGTTTTCATAGCGGAATTAGCAAACATAGACTTGTCCATAGTGGGTTTTTTGGTATATGTAAAGCCAAAATCCTCAACCTTGGCACGGGTTGCTGACTCTTCATTAAGGAGTTCCTTGGGAATCTCTTTCAAAAACCTTGACATCATATTGTACTTTGTCATTCCAAAAAGAGTTCTGGTATTGGTGTATGAGAGGAACAACCTCACCTTTGCACGGGTAATGCCCACATAACACAGTCTGCGTTCCTCTTCCATTTCTTCGGAAGTTCCCAAAGACCTGACACCGGGGAACAGTCCCTCTTCCATTCCAATAAGGAACACATTTTTGAATTCAAGACCCTTGGCACTGTGGAGGGTCATAAGAGTAACCGTCTCCTGCGCCTCGTCATAATTGTCAATATCCGCAACCAAAGATATGTTTTCAAGCAAGTCCTCAAGTCGGGTTTCGGGATTTTCCTTTACCGTCTCCTGCACCATGGACAAAAATTCTTTAAGGTTTTCAACCCTTGTGCGGCTCTCCACAGTATCTTCTGCCTCAAGGGCGGATATCATCCCTGATTTTTCAAGAACATATTTCACAAAGTCCTCCAAAGATTCTTGTTTCTCCCTGGCCTTGCAGAGTTCCTCAATTATCTCAACAAAAACTCCTACCTTTGCCGCCGCTCTTGAAAGTTCAGGGTAATCAGAAATATTTCTGCAAACCTGGAATGCACTAATCCCCGCACTTTCTCCAACATCTATAATTTTGTCAACTGTAGTATCGCCAATACCACGTTTGGGTTCATTCACTATTCTCCTGAACGCCACATTGTCTGTGGGGTTCAGGATAAGTCTGAGGTATGAGGTCAGGTCTTTGATTTCCTTGCGGTCATAAAACCTGAGCCCTCCCACAACCTTGTAGGGGATTGCCATGCGGAGCAGGGTATCTTCCACCACACGGGACTCTGCATTCATTCTGTAAAGCACAACAAAATCATTATAACTCTCGCCGTTTGAATGCAGTTCGCCTATCTTTTCACCAATAAACCTTGCCTCATCGTGCTCGTTGTTTCCATTATACAGGGTAATCTTTTCTCCCTCGCCGTTCTGAGTCCACAGTTTTTTCTGTTTTCTGCCCATATTGTGGTCAATAACACCATTGGCAGCATTCAGGATATTCTGGGTGGAACGATAATTTTCTTCAAGTTTGATAACCTTTGCATTCTCAAACTCCTCTTCAAATCCAAGGATGTTTGAAATATCCGCTCCGCGGAATTTATAAATACTCTGGTCATCATCCCCCACAACACACAGATTGCGATGTTTTGCCGCAAGAAGGCTGACCAGCCTATACTGTGCATGGTTAGTGTCCTGATACTCGTCCACAAGGATATACTTAAACTTGTTCTGATAAAATTCCAGCACATCAGGGTTTTTCTCAAACAGTTCAACCGTGCACATAATAAGGTCATCAAAATCCAGGGCGTTATACTTCTTCAGCTTTTTCTGATAAAGAGTATATACCTTGGAAACCACAGACTTGTAAAAATCAGATTTGAACACCTGAGCGTAATCCTCTGGTGTTATAAGTTCGTTCTTTGCCTGACTTATAGCCGCCGCCAAAGCCTTGGGCGAATACTGTTTTGAATCAATATCAAGCTCCTTGAGACATTCTTTAAGCAGTGTCTGCTGGTCGCTTGTATCAAAAATAACAAAGCTCTTGTCGTATCCGATTTTGTCTATATCACGTCTCAAAAACTTTACACAGGACGAATGAAAGGTTGACGCCCACACATCATTCCCCGCTTCACCCAGTTTTGCTGAAAGTCTGGTTTTAAGTTCTGCCGCCGCCTTGTTGGTAAAGGTTATGGCAAGAACATTATATGGTTTCACCGGCTCTACGCAAAGATAGTCCCACAAATGTGGGGGAATTTCATCAATCTCACCCTTTGAAAACCAGTCCAGTATCTCAATCTCCTCGTCCGATATACCCTGTGGCATTTTTTCATCAAAATATGCTCTGCCAAAGGTGAGCAGATGTGCAATCTTATGTATAATAACAGTAGTCTTGCCGGAGCCAGCCCCGGCAATTACCAAAAGAGGTCCATCCGTATTAACCACAGCCTCAAGCTGTCTGTTGTTAAGATTTTTGTATCCGTTTTCAATAATTCTCTTTCTTATATCCAAAAAATTCATTTTCCATCTCCTGAAATAACGCTCTAAGCAATAATTCCGCCGCCAATGACGTTGTCACCGCCTATTTCATAAAACACCACTGCCTGTCCGGGGGTTATGGCTCTTTGGGGTTGGTCAAACACCACTTTTGCCCGTCCGTCTTCAATGGGTAAAACCGTTGCCTCTGCCTCTTTTGCACTATATCTCACCTTGGCGGCAACCCTTATAGGTTCTGTCAACTTGTCAAATGTGATAAAATTAAGTTTGTCTGCAATCAGGCTGTCCGAAAATTCTGTGCCCTTTTCGCCCAATACCACCTGATTTTTCTCTGCATCAATTTTCAGCACAAACATAGGCTTGCCAAAGGTCATGCCCAGACCCTTTCTCTGTCCAACTGTATAATGGATAATTCCCCTATGCTGTCCCAACACATTGCCCTGTTCATCGACAAAATCGCCCGCAACACTTTCCTCATTGGTGCGTCGTTTGATAAACGAGGCGTAGTCTTTGTCTGGAACAAAACAAATTTCCATACTATCCGGTTTTTTTGCTGTAATCAATCCAAGGTCCTCAGCAATTTTCCGGGTTTCATCCTTGTTTTCAAGTTTACCCAAAGGCATCAAGGTCTTTGAAAGCTGATTCTGGTCAAGTGAATATAGAGCATATGTCTGGTCTTTGGCACAAGAGTCCGCTCTTTTCAAAAGATACCTGCCGGTCTTTTCATCAAACTCCACCTTGGCATAATGTCCCGTGGCAATATAGTCCGCTCCCAAAAGCTCCGCCTTTTTGAGCATTGCGTCAAACTTCAAAAATTTGTTACAGGCAATACAAGGATTGGGTGTTCTGCCATTTTTATATTCATCAACAAAATAGTCAATCACCCATCTTTCAAAATCAGCTCTGAAGTCCATAACATGATGCTCTATCCCAAGCTTATAGCATACATATCTGGCATCCTCAACCGCAGAAAGTGAGCAACAAGTTCCTTCAACCATTTGACCGTCAACACTCTCGCCGTCCCACAGCCGCATGGTAAGTCCAATCACCTCATAGCCTTCGTTTTTAAGAAGTGCCGCAGCAACACTTGAGTCAACGCCGCCAGACATTCCTATAACAACCTTTTTCCCGTTCATATAACTTTTTGAAAAAGACTGACATTTATGCCAGTCTTTTCATCCTTTCAAAATTATTCTTCCTCTACCCCATGTTCATGATGACAACACGAACAGTCACCATTACAACCAACAATGTGTGTTGGGTCAATGCCCTGTCTTTTGTAATAATCCGCAATGGCAGAATGTATTGCCTCCTGGGCAAGGTTTGAGCAATGCATCTTCACAGGAGGAAGTCCGTCAAGGGCCTCTGCAACAGCAACATTGGTAATAGCCAATGCCTCGTCAATAGTCTTGCCCTTTACCATTTCTGTTGCCATACTTGATGTAGCAACAGCCGCACCGCAGCCAAAGGTCTTGAACTTTACATCCTCAATCTGCTTGGTATCATTATTGATTTTCATATAAATCTTCATGATATCGGCGCACTTGGGGTTTCCTACCTGACCCACTGCATTTGCATCCTCAATTTCACCAACATTTCTCGGGTTTGAGAAATGGTCCATAACTTTTTCACTATACATAGTTTTTTCCCTCTTTCAAGTAAAATTTATCTATCCTTCACAGCCTCATAAAGTGGCGACATTTCACGCAATCTGGCAACAATGGTCTTAAGGGCATCTACAATTCGGTCAACGTCTTCCATGGTGTTGCTTTCGCCAAAGGACACCCTCAACGAGCCGTGTGCAACTTCGTGTTTAAGCCCAATCGCCAACAGCACATGGGACGGGTCCAAAGACCCTGATGTGCAAGCACTTCCGCTTGATGCAGATATTCCCTGCATGTCAAGCATAAGGAGCAAAGATTCGCCCTCAATAAATTCAAAAGAAATATTGGAGTTGCTTGCCAGTCTTTTTGTTCTGTGCCCATTAAGTCGGGTGTATGGGATTTCCTCAAGAACACGGTCAATAAATCTTTCACGCATTTTTATCAACTTTTCGGCATGGCTCTTAACATCAGATGTTGCCAGTTCAATAGCCTTTCCAATGCCCACAATTCCCGCAACATTCTCTGTTCCGGCACGTCTGTTCCGCTCCTGAGCACCGCCGGTGATAAATGACGAAATCTTTGTGCCCTTTCGCACATACAACGCACCCACGCCTTTAGGTCCATAGAATTTATGACCGGTAAGTGACAAAAGGTCAACCCCCAGTTTGTTTACATCTATATCAATCATACCCACCGCCTGCACTGCGTCGGTGTGGAAAATAATTCCTTTTTCACGGGTTATCCTGCCGATTTCCTCTATAGGCATGATTGTTCCGATTTCATTGTTTGCCGTCATAATTGTAACAAGGATTGTCCTGTCACAAATGGCATTTTTAACATCCTCAGCCGACACCATGCCAAACTGGTCAACGGGAAGGTATGTCACCTCAAACCCCTCTTTTTCCAAAGCCTGACAGGTATGAAGAACTGCATGATGCTCAACTGCTGAGGTTATGATATGATTGCCTTTTGCACGATTGGCATATGCAACGCCTCTGATCGCCCAGTTGTCTGCCTCTGTTCCTGAACCGGTAAAAAATATCTCCCCTACCTCTGCACCTATTGCCTTTGCCACGGACTCTCTTGCCAGATTAACGGCTTTTTTTGCCTCTCTGCCCTCGGAATAGACTGTTGATGCATTGCCAAAATTCTCTGTAAAATATGGAATCATGGCATCAAGAACCTCAGGTTTAACAGGAGTTGTTGCCGAGTGGTCAACATAAATTCGTTTTGTTTCCATTTTGATTCCTACCTTTCTTTTTTCTGCGGAGTAAAATTTACGGTTTTTGCCGTAAAAAATCTATGAAAAGTAGACCTCTCCGTATGTAAATTAAATAAAGTTATCATTTGAATTTCTGTGATTCTGTAACCGCCAAAAAATCACATCGTTCGTTCTCGGGATGTCCTGCATGGCCCTTAACCCACACAAGCTCAACATCATGTTTTTCCAAAAGATTAAGGATTTTCTCCCAAAGGTCGCTGTTTTGTGCCGCCTCCCGTTTATTTCGCATCCATCCGTTTTCACGCCACTTCATTGCCCAGCCACAAACTATAGCATCCACCAAATACTTTGAATCGCTGTAAAGGGTGACAGAACATCTTTCACGCAAAGCCTCAAGCCCCACAATCGCCGCAGTAAGCTCCATGCGGTTGTTGGTGGTTTCCTCCTCGCCCCCTGACAGCTCTTTCCGTGCATTGCCGTATCTAAGGACAACGCCGTATCCGCCTGGGCCGGGGTTTCCGCTGCAGGCACCGTCGGTAAAAATCACAACACGCTTCAGGTTTCCCATGAATTTTTGCTCCCGATTGATTATTTTAAACATCTATCTGACGTTTACATTTTATTGTACCACAATCCCGCCGAAAAATCTACCCAAATTTAACAAAAATAAATATATTTTTATTGTTGCCTCATATAACAAAAACAAAACAAAAAAAGAGCTTTGGATTTCTCCAAAGCTCTTTTTGAAATTCTTGTAAATTAAACCCAAATCGGGATAAAATTACTCGATGATTTCTGTAACAACGCCAGAACCAACTGTACGGCCGCCTTCACGGATAGCGAAACGGAGACCTTCTTCAACAGCGATTGTTGTTGTAAGTTCAACAGTCATTGTAACGTTGTCGCCAGGCATACACATTTCTGTGCCTTCAGGAAGGTTTACAACACCTGTAACGTCAGTTGTTCTGAAGTAGAACTGAGGTCTGTAGTTTGTGAAGAAAGGTGTATGACGTCCGCCTTCTTCCTTGGTCAGAACGTAAACTTCACCCTTGAACTTTGTGTGAGGATGAATTGTACCGGGTTTCGCAAGAACCTGTCCTCTTTCGATTTCGTTTCTCTGAACACCACGGAGAAGAGCACCGATGTTGTCACCAGCTTCAGCCTGATCAAGAAGCTTTCTGAACATTTCGATACCTGTAACAACAACTTTTCTTGATTCTTCTGAAAGACCAACGATTTCAACTTCGTCAGAAAGGTTAAGAGTACCTCTTTCAACTCTACCAGTAGCAACTGTACCACGGCCTGTGATTGAGAATACGTCCTCAACAGGCATAAGGAAAGGAAGGTCGCTCTTTCTTTCAGGTGTAGGAATGTATGCATCTACTGCATCCATGAGTTCCTTGATGCAAGCATATTCAGGAGCTGAAGGATCTGTTGATGCAGATTCGAGTACCTGAAGACCTGAACCCTTAACAATCGGGATTTCGTCACCGGGGAATTCGTATTCTGAAAGAAGGTCACGGATTTCCATTTCAACGAGTTCGAGAAGCTCGGGATCGTCAACCTGGTCAACCTTGTTCATGAATACAACAATCTTGGGAACGCCAACCTGACGTGAAAGCAGGATGTGTTCTCTTGTCTGAGGCATAGGACCATCAGCAGCTGAAACAACGAGGATAGCACCGTCCATCTGAGCAGCACCAGTGATCATGTTCTTAACGTAGTCAGCATGTCCGGGGCAGTCAACGTGTGCATAGTGACGTGATTCTGTTTCGTACTCAACGTGAGCTGTAGAGATTGTGATACCTCTTTCTCTTTCCTCAGGAGCTTTGTCGATCATATCGTAAGCTTCGTACTGAGCCTTACCGTCCATAGCAAGCACCTTTGTGATTGCAGCAGTAAGAGTTGTTTTACCATGGTCAACGTGGCCGATTGTACCAATGTTAACATGGGGTTTGGTTCTTTCATATTTAGCTTTTGCCATTGTTATTTCCTCCTAACTTATATAAGTTAATTATTTACATATTAATTATTTTACTACATGAATGAACAGTTTTCAATAGCTTTTTTTAAAAAAGTTTATAAAATCTGTACAATTATTC
>JAZRNA010000057.1:0-2604 GCA_045647945.1 Clostridia bacterium | reverse complement strand
TTAATAATTTATTCAGCTTTTACAAACTGTTTCATTTTGCCAGTATTAGCCAGCATAAGCTTGATACGGTTTTCCTGATTGATTCGTGTTGCGCCTGGGTCATAGTCAATGGCAACAATATTGCTTTCAGGATAATCGTCTTTGATTTTTCTTATCATGCCTTTGCCTACAATGTGGTTTGGAAGGCAACCAAAAGGCTGTGTGCAGACAATATTGTTTACACCATCATTGATAAGTTCCAGCATTTCACCTGTCAGCAACCAGCCTTCACCCATTTTGTTTCCTGCACCAACATAGTCCATTGCAAGATGTTCCAGATGAGCGAATGTACCCGGTGCACGGAACATAGGGTATTTATTTATAACATTGATCATACGCTGCTGATAATTTTCAAAATACTTTTTCATTGCACGGCAGGCGACTTTTTTAATCCATTTGCCGCCATAAAGATTTACATCCACCTCACGGTTATAGATTTTGAAAATCATAAAATCAAGAAGACCCGGAACCACAACTTCACAGCCTTCTGAAGCAAGGAATTCCTCAAGGTTATTGTTGCCCAGTGGAGAATACTTTACATATATTTCCCCTACTACACCTACTCTTGTCTTGTTCTTTTCGCCAACAGGTATTTTGGCAAAATCAGCACAGATTTCATCCATTTTGGAGATAACAGCCTTTTTGTTGATTTTTACGCCCTGTTCAAACTCTTTTACCAGTTTGTCCATCCAGTATTCAACCAAAGCATCAGTTTCACCAGGGTTGTGTTCATAAGGACGGGTCTGGTTTGCCAGCAATACAATCAGGTCGCCATACAGCATAGCGTAAAGGAATTTTACACCCAGACCAACACTTAATTTAAAACCAGGGTTCTTTTCCAGACCTGACATATTCAGCGATACTACAGGCACCTGTTCAAGGCCTGCTTTTTTCAAAGCTTTGCGCAACAGATGGATATAGTTTGACGCACGGCATCCGCCACCTGTCTGGGTTATCATAAGGGCAACTTTATCCTTGTCATATTTGCCGCTGTTCAGTGCAGTCATCAGCTGACCGATAACCAGCAGTGCAGGATAGCAGGTGTCATTATGTACATACTTTAGCCCCATATCTACGATTTCGCGTGGGTCACCACCAAGGGTATCACATTTGTAACCATAGCTTTCCAGTATCTGACGCATCATGGAAAAGTGAACAGGCAACATCTGTGGAATAAGAATAGTATATTCTTTGCGCATTTCCTCTGTAAAAAGCAAACGCCCTGTTTCATCATATTCAAGTTTAGCCATTGTATGCCACCTCCTTCGCTTCCATAGCCGCAATAAGACTGCGTATTCTGATTTTAACTGCACCCAGATTTGATATGTCATCAATCTTCAGCTGTGTGTAAAGTTTACCATTGTTTTCCAGTATGTCGCGCATTTCGTCTGTAGTGATAGCATCAATGCCACAGCCAAAGCTTACCAGCTGAACCAGTTCCATATCTGGCTGTGTACAGATATAACGGGCAGCCTGATACATACGTGTCTGGTAGGTCCACTGGTTCAGAACCTTTCTTGGTTCTTTATCCATAATATGTGACAGACCATCCTCACTGATAACCACCAAATCAAATGAAGAAATCAATTCATCAATACCATGATTTATTTCAGGGTCAACGTGATATGGGCGACCAGCCATAACAATGATTTTTTTGCCGTTGTTTCTTGCATATTCAATATATTCTTCTGTTTTTGCGCAGATTTCTGATTTATATGCTCTGTACGCTGTATATGCATTGCGTACAGCTTTTACAGTTTCAGCCTTTTTAATGCCAAAACGTGTAAACATTTCAACAGCAAATTTCTTTTCGAATTCTTTTTCATTATGTAAGCCTACATAAAAATTCATAAAATTGATTTTTTTCACGTCAGGCATATTTACTGCCAGAAGTTCAGGGTAATAGGCTACTACAGGACAGTTATAGTTGTTGTCGCCTTTTCCTTCATCAAAGTTGTAGGACATACAAGGATAGAATATATTTTCCACTCCCATATTGATAAGCCGCTGTACATGGCCGTGCATAAGCTTGGCAGGGTAACAAACTGTGTCAGATGGTATTGTTCTCTGTCCAAGAATATAGGTTTTTCTGTCGGAAACCGGGCTGAGTACAACATCAAAATTCAACTGTGTAAAAAGCTCATACCAGAATGGCAGATTTTCATATATGTTCAGGCCAAATGGCAAACCTATTTTGCCTCTGCTGCCGTTACCACCGCCTGTGCCCTGCATTTCCTGCAGGCGTTTAAGCTTGTACTGATAAATATTTGGCAAGTTGGATTTTTCTTTGCCTAAAGGACGGGAACATCTGTTTCCTGATATAAAGCGGCGACCGCCGTCAAAGGTATTTACTGTAAGTGAACAGTGGTTTGTACACAGGTTGCAGGTAACCGGGCGTGCAGAGTGAGTAAATTCTGTCAGCTGTTCAGCAGTAAGTATACAGCTGTTTTCCAGACCTGCATCTTTGGCGTGGAGTGCCGCTCCGTATGCACGCATAAGCCCTGCAATTGTAGGGCGTACTACCTCTCTGCCTATTTCCTGTTCAAAACTGCGCAGAACCGCGTC
>JAZRNA010000056.1:0-2001 GCA_045647945.1 Clostridia bacterium | reverse complement strand
CGGAGGGACATCCTTGCCAAGATCAACTACGGTAACTCCGTAACTTTCAAGCAATACTTTAACTATATTTTTTCCTATATCATGTATGTCACCTTTTACTGTTGCCAACACAGCTTTCTTTTTGCTGTCGAAATCACCTTTGGGCATTTCTTTCTTTACTATGTCAAACACAGCCGAAGCAGTTTCGGCGCTGATAAGCAGTTGTGGCAGATACACTTTGTTGCTTTCAAAATCCGACCCCACTTTGTTTAAGGCAGGAATGATTTTTTCGTTTATTATATCTAACGGAGCCTCTTTTTTTAATAGCTCTTCAGCAAGCAACACCGCTTCATTTTTCATTCCTTTTTCTATAAGGTAAGGAAGTTCCTTGGCATCACTTATTTGCGGTTGTCTTTCGTCTTCCATCGCCGCCTGAAGTTTTTTGGTGTATTCTATATACTGCTCGCAGTTCGCATCCATGTTGTGCAGCACCTTGAACGAGTGATATACATCCATCATTTCCCTTGAAAAAGGATTCATAATTGCACAATCCAGACCATTTTCAAGTGTCATGGCAAAAAACGTCGAATTGATTTTTTCACGGCAAGGAAGCCCGAAAGATATATTGGAAACTCCAAGGCTTGTCCTTATATCCAAATCTTTGAGAAGTTTAACCGTTTTTGCTGTAATCTGCGCATTTTGGGTATCAGAAGACACAGTAAGCGCAAGCGGGTCAACTATGATATCCTTTTTATCAATTCCGTAACTTTGAGCAACTTCTATAATTCTGTTTGCAATCGCAACGCGTTCTTCCGCTGTATCAGGAATTCCATTTTCATCAAGCGTAAGTGCGATAACAGCACCACCGTATTTTTTAACAAGCGGAAGTATCGCATCCAGTTTTTCTTTTTCTCCGCTTACAGAATTAACAAGCGGCTTGCCGTTGTATATGCGCATAGCGCATTCCAAAGCGTCGGGATTGGCGGAATCCAATTGAAGAGGCAAGGTTGTAACAGCTTGTATTTCCTTTGTGGCAAGCGTTAACATTTTAGTCTCATCAATTTCAGGAAGACCCACATTCACATCAAGAATATGAACACCCGCTTCCTCCTGCATAATGGCTTCCTTTACAACACAATTCATATCCGCCGACTTAAGCGCAGCCTTAAGCTTTGGTTTGCCTGTAGGGTTTATTCTCTCTCCTATCAAAATTGGAGACTCCCCGACCTCTACAGCATCAGTATAAGAAGAAACCAGTGTGTTTGTTTTGAATGTTGGCAAAGAATATGGCAAAGCTTTTGTCTTTTCCACAACCGCCCTTATGTGCTTGGGCGTGGTACCGCAACAACCACCAAGGATTGTGGCTCCCATTTTTGCCATTTCTGTCATATATTCTGAAAACGCCTCGGCATCAATATTGTATTGAGTTTTTCCATCAATATTAACAGGCAGGCCCGCATTTGGATTGACTATAATAGGAAGAGATGCATATTTAATAAAATCACCCAATATATCCAGCATCTTATCAGGCCCTAAGGAACAGTTCATCCCAAGTGCATCAACCCCAAGGCTCTCGAGCATTGCTATCATAGCAACCGCATTTGCGCCCGTCATCAACTTTCCGCGTTCATCATATACATTTGTAACAAATACAGGCAAAGAAGAACCTTCCTTTGCACCTATAACAGCCGCCTTGGTTTCAAAGCAATCGTTCATTGTTTCAATCAGTATCAAATCTGCACCATATTCCTCAGCAAGACGAGCATTTTTCGAAAAAAGTTCTACCGCTTCTTCAAACTCCATATCGCCCAAAGGCTTTAAAAGCCTTCCTGTGGGCCCCATATCAAAAGCGACAAATACATCTTTAACGTCATCTGCAGCCGTTTTTGCACACAACAACGCCTTTTCAATTATATCTGCATAGTTTGGATATTTTTCTGCATTCACTCCAAAAGTATTGGTTTTTATAATATTGCAGCCCGCATCTATGTATGATTTGTGAAGCTGAATAATCTTTTCAGG
>JAZRNA010000055.1:0-14353 GCA_045647945.1 Clostridia bacterium | reverse complement strand
GAGAAGTTTCTTATCCCAGATGGTCTTGAGTGCCCACCAGACAGATTCGATATAGTCGTTGTGGTAGGTTACATAAGGGTTCTCCATATCAGCCCAAAAACCAACACGGTCGCTCATTTCCTCCCATTCGCTCTGGTAGGTGAAAACGCTGTCCTTACACTTTTTAACAAAGTCCTCGATACCGTAATTTTCAATCTGGGGCTTACCACTGATGCCAAGCTGTTTTTCAACCTCAAGTTCAACTGGCAGACCGTGGGTATCCCATCCAGCCTTTCTTAGAACCTTGTAGCCTTTCATTGTGCGGTAACGGGGAATCAAGTCCTTGATTACACGGGTCAGAACGTGACCGATATGGGGCTTGCCGTTTGCAGTAGGCGGTCCGTCAAAGAAAGTAAACACTTCACCCTCTTTGCGGTTCTCTATACTCTTTTTGAATATGTCATTATCTTTCCAGAAATCGACAATCTGTTTCTCTCTTTCCACAAAAGATAAATCTGTTGACACTTTATCGTACATTTTAATACCTCCTGTATATTAAAACAATTAAGTACATAGTTTAACTAGTCTATTTTACAGGAAAAATCCTACTTTGTAAAGAGATTTGAGGAAATTCCTTAAATTTTTAGTAACTTTTTTCCTGTTTGTTCACAAAAAAGTCATTGAAATAACCTTTCTTCTGTGGTATACTGTTTTTTACGTTAATGAAAAATCGGCATATTTTGTGCCACTTATGATATACGGAGGTAAACTATGCTCTGTGCAAGATGCAAAAAGAATATGGCCGTGGTTTTTGTCACAAGGATGGAACCCGACGGCAAACAGGTGAATGAGGGTTACTGCCTCTCATGTGCAAAAGAATTGAATATCGCTCCCCTTGACAATATGCTGAAAGGTCTTGGTATCACTGCGGAAGAGTTTGACAATATGAACAGCGAAACTTTGGAAATGATGCGAGGAATGATGGAGAACAGCGAAGACTTTGACCCATCCCAGATGTTGGGCGAGATTATGGGCGAAGAGGATTTTGACGACAGTGAAGACGGCGGTGCGGTTAAAAAATCGCCCCTTTCTTTCCTTTCAAACATGTTTGACGGTTCAAAATCCCAAAACTCCAAAGCTGGTGCTGCCCCCGAAAAAACAAAGACTGATAAAAAAGAAAAGTCAAAAAACAAACGCAAATTTCTTGATATGTACGGCACCAACCTGACCGCCAAGGCAAAACGCGGCGAGATTGACCGTGTGGTTGGCCGTGAGGTGGAGATGAATCGTGTTGCACAGATTCTCAACCGCCGCACCAAGAATAACCCCGTCCTGATTGGCGAGCCTGGTGTGGGCAAAACCGCTATTGCCGAGGGTTTGGCTTTGCGAATTGCAGAGGGCAATGTCCCTGCAAAACTTCTGGGATATGAAATATATCTCCTTGATATGGCGGCAATGGTTGCAGGAACCCAGTTCCGTGGCCAGTTTGAATCACGACTCAAAAGCCTTATAACAGAAGTCAAGGCATTGGGCAATATAATTTTGGTTATTGACGAGGTTCATGTTCTTACCAAAGCAGGAGATGCCGAAGGTGCGATGAATGCAGGCAACATCTTAAAACCCGCCCTTTCACGTGGCGAAATTCAGATTATAGGTGCCACAACATTGGAGGAATACCGTAAGCACATCGAAAAGGACAGCGCCCTTGAAAGACGTTTTCAGTCTGTTATTGTTGAAGAACCGTCTGTTGAAGAAACTATAGAAATGCTTAAGGGCATCAAAGGCTACTATGAGGATTATCATAAAGTAAAAATCACCGATGATATAATCCGTTGTGCCACAGTTCTTTCAAAAAGGTACATCACCGACAGGTTCCTGCCTGACAAAGCAATCGACGTAATTGACGAAGCCGCATCAAAGGCAAACCTTGACAATACCGCACTTGTTGAAATTGCAAAACTGAAAGCTGAACTTGCTGATGTAAAGACCGCACAGGAGGAAATCGAAACTGCACCGGAGGGTGAAAACTCTGATACAACTGCAAATTACGAAAAGATTGCAGAGCTCAAAAGCCGTGAATGTCAGCTTGAGGCTCAAATAGGTGAACTTGAAAAGACTTTGAACGATGTTTATCTCACACCTGACGATTTGGCTGCAGTTATTGAGGGTTGGACAAAAATCCCTGTAAAGAATATAACCGAGTTCGAGACCAATCGTTTGGTCAACCTTGAGGAAAGACTTCACAAAAACCTGATTGGTCAGGATGAGGCTGTTTCCGCTGTATCACGCGGAATCCGTCGCAAAAGAGCAGGTTTCAGCCTTAAACGCCGTCCTGCGTCATTTATTTTTGTAGGCCCCACAGGCGTTGGCAAAACCGAACTTGTAAAGCAAATTGCCCGCGAAGTTTTTGACACAGAGGACGCACTTATTCGTTTTGACATGTCAGAGTTTATGGAAAAGCATACAGCATCAAGGCTGGTTGGCTCGCCCCCCGGATATGTGGGATATGATGATGCAGGTCAGCTTACCGAAAAAGTACGCCGTCATCCCTACTCCGTCATTCTTTTTGACGAGATTGAAAAGGCTCATCCAGATGTGTTCAACATTCTTCTGCAGATTCTGGACGATGGGCGGATTACCGACAGTCATGGCAAAACTGTTTCCTTTGAGGATTGCATAATCGTTATGACATCCAATGCCGGCAGTGAATCTCTGGGCGGTGTAGCAGGATTTGGTGCAAGCAACAATGCATCAAACAAACTGAAAGCCGAAAAAGCCCTTAAACAGATATTCAGACCCGAATTTTTAAATCGAATTGATGAAATAATCGTCTTTGACGAGCTATCTTCTGATGACCTGTTGAAAATATGTGACCTTTTCCTTGCTGAACTCAGCAAAGGTCTTGATGAAAAGGGCATCAGTCTTTCAGTTACCGATTCCGCAAAGGCACGTATTTGCAAGGACGGCTACAGCAGTCAATATGGAGCAAGACCTATGCGAAGATATATCGAAAGAAATATTGAGGACTCACTTGCCCGTATGTTCATCGGTGGCGAAATTGCCTCAGGCAGTCGTTTGTTGGCAGATGAAAAGGATTCTAAATTGGTTGTATCTGTTCTTTAAACCCAAAGAATCCGGTCTGACGGACCGGATTCTTGTTTTTCGTCTGTATATACATTTTAAAACCCACATATACTAAGTAATATTTAGAAAAATGGCAAAATTTTTTCAAAAAAACTATTGACAAACATAATAGTTGCTGTTATAATAATTCAGTCGGTCGGAAACGGCATGGCAACCTACCAAACATGCGGGTGTAGTTCAATGGTAGAATCTCAGCCTTCCAAGCTGATTGCGTGGGTTCGATTCCCATCACCCGCTCCAGCAAGATTTGCGCCTGTAGCTCAGCTGGATAGAGCAACTGCCTTCTAAGCAGTGGGTCAGGAGTTCGAGTCTCTTCAGGCGCGCCACTTGCTTTTTTATGTGGTGGGTATAGCTCAGTTGGTTAGAGCGCTAGATTGTGGCTCTAGAGGTCGTCGGTTCGACTCCGACTATCCACCCCACTACTTTTTAAGTTGGCAGCGGACAAGATTGTCAAGGTTCTTTATATTGGGCTGTAGCCAAGTCGGTAAGGCACCAGACTTTGGCTCTGGCATTTCGTAGGTTCGAGTCCTGCCAGCCCAGCCACACTTTTTTAAAACTTAATATGGTCCATTAGCTCAGTTGGCAGAGCACTTGACTTTTAATCAAGGTGTCCCGCGTTCGAATCGCGGATGGATCACCAAGCCTCGGATTACAAATCCGAGGCTTATTTTTTTCTTGACAACATCTTTAACTTTTGATAAAATTATGGTAGAATAATTAAGTTTTCGCTGAGGGTGAGGGTTCGTCCCAATCCCGGAGCAAAGGTCTTTATTTTATACTACCAATCAGCGCCTTTGCTATCCTTGCGAAGATGCTGATTTTTTGTTTTTGAAAGGTGGTTTTTTTATGGAAACACGTATTGCTATAATCGGAATTATTGTTCAGGATAGGGAATCCGCAGAAAAAATCAACGCCCTTCTTCACGAATATGGCGAATATATCATTGGCCGTATGGGTCTGCCTTACCGTGAACGTGACCTCTCTGTAATCAGCATTATAATTGACGCACCAGCTGATATTATTGGTGCTCTTTCAGGAAAGCTGGGCATGCTCAAGGATGTAAATGTGAAAACAGTTTATTCAAAGGAATAACTTCCGCAACTGAGGAGGTTTTTAATGACAAATAATGCACTTATTAAAAAACTTGAAACAAGCGGCACCTTGTCCCATGATGAATTTGTGCAAATCTTATCTTCCTATACCCAAGAAGATTTGGATTTTGCCCGTGCTCTTGCACAGAAAATTGCACAAGAGCACTTCGGCAACAAAATTTATATCCGAGGTCTTATTGAATTCACCAATATATGCAGACAAAACTGTTACTACTGTGGACTCCGTGCTGAAAACACCAAGGTTTCCCGTTACCGCCTGACAAAGGACGATATTCTTACCTGCTGTGACGAGGGTTATCCCCTGGGATTTCGCACCTTTGTTCTTCAGGGCGGCGAAGATTTGCACTTTAATGATGAACAGATGTGTGATATTATCCACAGTATAAAAGGCAGATATCCGGATTGCGCCGTTACCTTGTCTATTGGGGAGCGTTCACGTGAAACCTACCAGAAATATTTTGATGAAGGAGCCGATAGATTTCTGCTCCGTCATGAAACAGCAAATGCCGAACACTATGCGAAACTTCATCCCCAAAACTTGAGCCTTGAAAACCGCAAAAAGTGTCTTTTTGAGCTAAAGGACATCGGTTTTCAGACAGGATGCGGGTTTATGGTAGGTTCACCCTGGCAGACATTTGATACCATTGCTGAGGACCTTTTGTTTATACATGAGCTTCAGCCACAAATGGTGGGTATTGGACCTTTTATTCCCCACAAGGATACACCCTTTGGCGACAAGCCCCAGGGTAGCCTTGAACTCACGCTTTTGCTCCTTGCCTTGGTGAGAATAATGCTGAAAAATGTGCTCCTCCCTTCCACCACTGCTTTGGGTACAATTCATCCAAAGGGCAGGGAAATGGGAATTCTTTCGGGTGCTAATGTTGTTATGCCCAATCTCTCTCCGCTTGCTGTACGCAAAAAATATATGCTTTACAACGGCAAAATTGCAACCGGCGAAGAAGCGGCAGAAGGTCTTGACAATCTTAAAAAACGCATGCAGGACATCGGTTATGAAATCACTGTTGACCGTGGTGACTTTGCATAAGTTCCATCTCATGTATGTCCACCTTGAGAATGGATATAAAATATGTGGACAGAAAGGCTTGAATTTTTATGGCAGTTTATAACCCCAAATCCTCTGTGGCAGAGGAATTTATTAACCATGAAGAAATCCTTGAAACAATAGAATATGCAAAGGCAAACAAATCAAATGCCGACCTTATATTCTCACTCATCAAACGTGCGGAAGACTGCAAAGGACTTACACACCGCGAGGCGGCTGTCCTTTTGGAGTGTGATATTCCCGAGGCTAATGAGGCAATCAAAGCCCTTGCAATAAAGATAAAAGAAAAACTCTACGGCAACCGAATTGTTATGTTTGCACCACTTTATCTCTCCAACTACTGCGTAAACGGATGCACATACTGTCCTTATCACTATTGCAACAAAAATATAACAAGAAAAAAACTCACCCAGGACGAAATCCGCGACGAGGTTATTGCTCTGCAGGATATGGGACACAAGAGACTTGCTATTGAGCTTGGTGAGGACCCTGTAAACAACCCTATCGAATATGTTCTTGAGAGCATCAATACTATTTACAGCATCAAACACAAAAACGGTGCAATACGTCGCGTAAATGTGAATATTGCAGCAACAACTGTTGAAAACTACAGAAAGTTAAAGGATGCCGGCATCGGCACATATATCCTCTTTCAGGAAACATACAACAAAGAGAATTACGAAATTCTTCACCCCACCGGACCAAAACATGACTATGCTTATCATACCGAGGCTATGGACAGGGCCATGGACGGCGGTATTGATGATGTTGGTATTGGTGTTTTATTCGGGCTTGAAATGTACCGCTATGACTTCGTGGGGCTTCTTATGCATGCAGAACATCTTGAGGCCGCCAAAGGAGTTGGTCCCCACACAATAAGCGTGCCAAGAATTTGTCCTGCCGATGATATTAAAAAAGAGGACTTCACAAATGCAATCTCTGACGATATATTTGAAAAAATTGTTGCCATCATCCGAATTGCAGTTCCCTACACAGGAATGATTATCTCCACACGAGAGTCAAAAGCATCCAGAGAACGGGTTCTCAAACTTGGTATTTCCCAGATAAGCGGAGGTTCAAAGACATCTGTTGGCGGTTATATCCACGACGAGCCTGAGGAAGAGAATTCTGCACAGTTTGATATCAGTGATACCCGACCCTTGGATGCTGTTGTAAACTGGCTCCTTGAGCTCGGGTTTATCCCCAGCTTCTGCACTGCCTGCTATCGCGAGGGCAGAACAGGTGACAGATTTATGTCCCTTATTAAGTCTGGTCAGATTGCAAATTGCTGTCAGCCAAACGCACTTCTAACCCTTAAAGAATATCTTATAGATTATGCATCACCGGAAACGGTGAAAAATGGTCTTAAAGTGATTGAAACCGAAGTTGAAAAAATCCCCAACCCAAAAGCACGGGAGTTGGCAAAACACTATATTGATGAAATACAAAACGGAAAACGTGATTTCAGATTTTAAATATGAAAGGAGATAAAAACATGGTAAAACACGTAATTATCTGGAGTTTTAAGGAAGGACTCTCCGATGCTGAAAAGCAGACCGCTGCTGCAAAAATCAAGACAGACATTGAGGGGCTTATGGGACAAATTGAGGGACTGGTGGATATCAAGCTTCACAACTGTCCTCTCCCACCATCATCCGGAGACCTTTTGCTGGATAGCACCTTTGTAGATGAAGATGCATTAAAAGCATATCAGATAAATCCCATACATGTTGCTGTTGCAACCTATGTAAAATCTATGGTTGGTGCAAGACAAAGTTTCGATTTTGAAATTTAAAATCAAACAGGAGAAACCAAATTGGTTTCTCCTGTATTTTTATCTGCAATACTTTTCAACTATTGCTTCCACTATTTTCTTTGATGCAAAGCCGTCACCATAAGGATTTACAGCCTTTGCCATAGCATTGTATGCTTTTTCGTCACATATAAGTTCCTTTGCCATGTTATAGATTACATTCTCGTCAACACCGGCAATCTTTACCGTTCCCGCATCAACCGCCTCGGGGCGTTCGGTCTCGGTTCTCATAACAAGTACCGGCTTGCCCAAAGACGGTGCCTCCTCCTGAAGACCGCCGGAGTCCGTCATAACCATATATCCGCGGCTTATAGCGTTGTGGAGTTCGTCTGCACTTACGGGTTCAATCAGTTTCACTCTGTCCATATCGCCCAAAATGCTGTATGCCACCTCTCGCACTGCCGGGTTCATGTGTACCGGATAAACAACCTCAACATCCTGAAAATCTTCAACAATGCGTTTTACTGCACGGCAGATATTCTTGAGGGGTTCACCTAAGTTTTCTCTTCTGTGAGCAGTCATAACGATTACTTTTTTTGTATCCCAGTTCATCGAAGCCAAGCTTTCATCCTTGAATTTATAATCTGCTCTGACTGTGGTCTTGAGAGCATCAATAACTGTATTCCCGGTGATATAAATTGTGCTGTCATCAACGTTCTCACGGAGAAGATTCTCGCGGTTTCTCTCTGTAGGAGCAAAGTGCATATCCGCCATAACCCCTGTGAGTCTTCTGTTCACTTCTTCCGGAAATGGTGAATATTTGTCAAATGTTCTGAGTCCTGCCTCAACATGACCTATGGCAATCTGATTATAAAACGCCGCCAGACTTCCCACGAAAGTGGTTGATGTATCACCATGCACAAGTACCAAATCAGGCTGTGCCTCTTTCATAACACCATCCAGCCCCTCAAGACCTCTGGTTGTTATGCTGATTAGGGTCTGTCTATCTTTCATTATATTCAGATCATAATCAGGCTTTATATCAAAGATTTCAAGAACCTGATCAAGCATCTGTCTGTGCTGAGCTGTCACACATACTATAGATTCAATATTTTCGTTTTTTTCCAGTTCCTTTACCAGTGGTGCCATCTTTATTGCCTCAGGACGTGTTCCGAAAATTGTCATTACTTTAATCTTTTTCATTTTTATCCTCCTCAGAAGTTTTTTCATCATTCTTTGGTTCCATAACAGCAAGGCTTACCACCAGAATTCCCACAACAGCAAGAACCAATATAAGTCCCCTTATTGCATCCTTAAGTGCCATAACCACCGCTGTAAGGCAAAGAATACTTGTCAGAGTGTAAAGGATTGTAACTGTCTGCTTTTGCGAAAATCCCATATCAAGCAGTCTATGATGTAGATGTCCACGATCGGGGGACATAATAGACTTGCCTGTGAGGAGTCTGCGGATTATTGCAAACAGAGTATCAAATATTGGCAATCCCAGTATAAGTACGGGTACCGCAAATGATACCAATGCATACATTTTCATGATACCCTGAATTGATATGCAAGCCAGGACAAAACCTAAAAATGTAGAACCTGTATCGCCCATAAATATCTTTGCGGGATTAAAGTTATAGGGCAAAAAGCCAAAACCTGCACCCGCTAACGCTGCTGTTACAATGGCTGCATTGAGATTTTGAGATATAAGTGTAAGGGACAAAAGAGCCACCGACGCAATGGACGAAACCCCCACTGCAAGGCCATCAAGTCCGTCAATCAGGTTTACTGCATTGGTGACACCTATTATCCAAATCATTGTAATAGGTATTGACCACAATCCAAGATTGATATATACCGGTCCGAACCATTGAGAAAATGGATTGGCAACGTAGGTAATATCAACACCAAAATAAATTACTATCCCTGCAGCTATAATTTGGAACAAAAGCTTAATCTTGGCACTGAGTTCACGCATATCGTCAATAACGCCAACTGTAACGATTATGACGGCACCAACGAGGATTCCCATTATCTCACGGTCAATAACCGCAAAACAAAGCACACTTATAACGAATCCGTAAAATATTGCCAGTCCGCCAATGAGGGGGATAGGTTTTTTGTGAATTCTCCTTGAATCCTTTGGAATATCCAAAGCCTTTATTTTGTTTGCCAGGGCAATAACCGTAGGTGTTGAAGCAAATGAAATCAAAAAACCTACAGCAAGTGCCAGGATAATGAATATACCGCTGTTTGTAAACATTTTTCTTCAGTCCCTCCTGTATCAATGGTTATGGTTGGATAAAACCAACTTTTCTGTATACCTTTGATATGGTTTTTCTTGCTGTATAGTTTGCCTGCTCAGCACCACGTTTATAGATTGTTTCCAGATAATCCTTATTTTTTATAAGGTCGTTGTGCTTTTCCTGTATGGGTTTTAAGCTTTCTGCGACTGCCTCTGCCACCGCAGATTTAAAGTCACCATAACCTTTGCCCTCAAACTCAAGGGTTATATCATCCATAGTCTTGCCGGTAACAGATGCGTAAATGCTCATCAGGTTTTCAACACCCTCTTTGCCCTCACCGCATCTCACTTCCGAACCGGAATCCGTGACTGCCCTCTTTATCTTTTTGACAACTGTATCAATGGGGTCAAGAAGCAGAATGTATGAGTTTTCATTCGGATCCGATTTTGACATCTTCTGTTTTGGGTCCTGAAGACTCATTATCTTGTTACCCAGCTTTGGAATATAGGGTTCAGGAACCTTGAATGTATCGCTGTATGCATTGTTAAAACGAATTGCCAAATCTCTTGTCAATTCAAGGTGCTGTTTCTGATCTTTACCCACAGGAACCAAGTCCGCTTGGTAAAGCAGAATATCTGCCGCCATCAATGATGGATATGTAAACAGTCCGGCATTGATATTGTCAGCGTGTTTGCGGCTTTTATCCTTGAACTGTGTCATTCGGGAAAGTTCACCCATATAGGTATTGCAGTCAAGCACCCAACCAAGCTGTGTGTGTGCAGGCACGTGAGACTGGAAGAATATCGGTTCTTTCTCCCCATCAAGACCGCAGGCAATGAGAAGTGCCAGAAGATTCATGGCATTCTTTCTCAAAACTGCAGGTTCCTGCCTTACCGTAATGGAATGGAGGTCTGCTATCATATAATAGCTCTCGTATTTATCCTCTTTCTGAAGTTCCACCCAGTTGCGGATTGCCCCTACATAGTTACCCAGGGTCATAGCCCCTGATGGCTGAATTCCGCTGAGTATTCTCTTTTTTGTTTCTGTCTGATTTTCCATATCAATCTCACACTCCCATAAATGTGTGTAATACTTCGCCAAGGGCCTTTATACCCTTTTCTATATCCTCTTCCGATGCTGTTGAATAATTCATACGGAAGGTACTATACGTCGCCTTGTCATCAATCATACAGGATGTTCCTGGCACAAATGCCACATTCTTTTCAAGGGCTTTTTTCATCAGTTCTTTGCTGTCATAACCCTCTGGCATTGTGCAATAAAGGAACAATCCGCCCTCCGGACAGGTATGCTCCACCTCTGAGGGAAAATATTTATCCATACAATCCATCATCAGTTTGCACTTTTTGCCGTAAGCTTTGCGAAGTTTTGCAATGTGTTCATCTATTGAGTAACGGGTTACGAATTCATAAGCAATCATCTGGGACAGAACATTTGTGTGCACATCCTCTGTCTGCTTGCAGATAATCATTCTTTCAAGCAGCGGTGCCGGTGCAGACGTAAAGCCCAAACGCATACCCGGTGCCAGAATTTTGGAGAATGAACCAAAATATATAACTCTTCCGTTTTTGTCAAGGGATTTGAATGTAGGTATCTCCTCACCGCTGAAACGAAGCTCGCCGTATGGATTATCCTCATAAATGAGAAAGTCATATTTTTCAGCAAGTTCAAGAATCTTCTTGCGTTTTTCAAGTGAAATGGTGATGCCTGACGGGTTCTGGAATGTGGAAATGGTATAAAGAAGCTTTATATTCTTGTGCTCTTTAAGGGTTTTCTCCAGTTTTTCTGTATCAATGCCGTCAGACAAGACAGGTACTCCGTAAAGCTGTGCATTGTATGAACGGAAACAGTTAAGTCCGCCGATAAAGCTAGGTTCTTCGCATATAACTCCGTCCCCCGCATTTATCAAAGCCTTGGTTGCAAGGTCAATACCCTGCTGTCCTCCGCTTACTATGATCACATTTTCCTCTTCTGCAAGAATACCCTGACTCACCAATCTATTCTTTGTCCATTCTCTCAAAGGTGCATAGCCCTCTGTTATACCATACTGAAGTGCAGTATTGCCCTGGGTTTCAAGGATTTCCTTTGCAATTTGAGCAAATTCCTGTTTAGGAAACAAGGCAGGGTCCGGTGCACCACCAGCAAAGCTGATGATTCCCGGTTTTGCCAGAAGTTTGAAAATTTCTCTTATTGCAGATGCTTCCAGATGCTTTACTCTGTCTGAAAACTTTGTTGTAATATCCATTTTATTATCAATCCATTCTGATTTTTATTTTGAAAGTTGTTCGATTCCTGCTTTGATGCGTCGGATTGTTTCGTCCTTGCCCAAAATATATGCAAGCTCAACACCGCCACCGGGGGTAAATGCCTTGCCTGATACAGCAACACGAACCGGCCACAGAATTCTTCCGTTTTTAAGTTCCAGTTTCTCAACCAGAGCGATGAGCTCATCATGTATGCTCTCTTTGGTCCATTCACCAATTCCCTCCAAAACAGGAAGAACATGTTCCAGTGCCTCCAGAGAATTCTCGGGATTGGTCTTCATCTTTTTGTGTGTATAAAGCTCATTGTCATACTCAGGAAGATTGTCAAAGAAGTCAACCTGTTCAGGAATATCCGAAAGTTTTTCGCATCTGGGTTGCAAAAGTTCAGAAACTTCTTTTAAATCAATATTTTCGCTTGTAATAACACCCTCATAATAAGGAAGTGCAAGTTTGTGGAATTCTTCCGGTGCCAGTTCCCTGATATATTCACCGTTGAGCCATGCAAGTTTTTTCTCGTCAAAAATTGCAGGTGATTTGCTTATACCCTTGACATCAAAGGCTTCTATAAGTTCGTCCATGGTGAACTTTTCACGTTCATCCCCTGGTGCCCAGCCAAGAAGTGCAATATAATTTACTATTGCCTCTTTGAGATAACCTTTGGCAATAAAATCCTCATATGATGCATCACCATGACGCTTTGAAAGTTTGTTGTTGGCATCTTTCATAACAGGTGACACATGGATATACTTGGGGATTTCCCAACCAAATGCCTCATACAAAAGATTGTATTTAGGGGTTGAAGAAAGATATTCACTTCCTCTTATTATATGAGTAATATTCATAAGATGGTCATCAATAACATTTGCAAAGTTGTAGGTAGGAAGTCCGTCAGCCTTAAGAAGAACATTGTCATCAAGAATTGCATTCTCCACAGAAATCTCACCAAACACTTCGTCCTGGAAAGTTGTCTTTCCGTACTTTGGCATTTTCTGGCGGATTACATATGGAACTCCCGCCTTAATCTTTTCTTCGATTTCTTCTTTTGAAAGTTTGCTGCACAGTCCGTCGTACTTGGTGGGAACCTTCATGACAGCCTGACGCTGACGCAAATCTTCAAGGCGTTCCTTATCACAGAAACAGTAATATGCATGACCTGTTTCAACCAGCTTTTCTGCATATTCCTTATATATATTTCGTCTTTCGCTCTGGATATACGGGCCATAGTCACCGCCCACATCGGGACCTTCATCGTGGATAAGTCCTGTATCTTTCATTGTTCTGTATATCACATCAACTGCACCGTCAACATATCTTTCCTGGTCGGTATCCTCAATTCTGAGGATGAACTTGCCACCCTTGGACTTGGTGAGTAGATATGCATAAAGGGCTGTTCTTAGGTTTCCTATATGCATATAACCCGTTGGACTTGGTGCAAAACGTGTTCTGACTTCATTTGTGCTCATTTTGAATTCCTCCAATTACTGTTCTATGTAACCTATGTAAGGCAAATTTCTGTACTGTTCGGCATAGTCAAGACCATAACCGATTACAAATTCATCTGGGATTTCAAAGCCCAGATAATCAATGTCTACATCATATTCCCTGCGACTGGGTTTGCTGAGGCAGGAACAGAGTTTAAGGCTCTTTGGACCTCTTTCTTCAAGAAGTTTAAGTACCTCACGCATTGTATAACCGCTGTCAATGATGTCTTCCACAATCAGGACATTTTCGCCTTTGATATCCTTTTCGATATCCTTGGTTATTTTAACCACTCCCGATGTTTCAGTTCCGGCACCATAGCTTTCTGCTTTTAAGAAATACACCTCGGTATCCACTGTGAGCTTTTTTATCAAATCGCTCATGAACATAAATGCACCCTTTAAAACGCCTACCACAATCAATTTCTGGTCATGGTACTCCCGGTTTAATTCATCAGCAATCTCCGTGAGTCTTGCTTCAATTCTTTTTTCATCAATCAGTACTTTATGCTCCCTCATATTCTACCACCAAAATCCTTTCTGTGTCTTTTGTAACTTTATACTTTTCGCTGACGCGTCCCCCCACAATCGCCAGAACTTCACTCCCCGTACAAAGCAAAGGAATCCTGTCTCTGTCCTGTCTTGGAACTTTTGCATCAATCAGTATATTCTTGATTTTTTTTGTTCTGCCGTCAGCAAAATATACCATTCGGTCACCGCTGCGACGGCTTCTTAAAAACATCTTTTTATTTGAAATCTTGTCATAATCCAAGCTGATTTCATTGACCTTACATTTATAATCCTTTGGTTCAATCCTGAAAGAAATGTTTCTTTCAAGCAAATCAACAAACAATCTTTCAGGTATCGAAATCTCTGCAAAAAAGGCATCACCCTCTGCTGTAATAATTTTTTCAGCACATTGGCTTTCAAAAGAAATCCATCCATATTGAAGCCTTGCTTTAAGGCCGTCAGGAAGGGACAGTTCTGCACCTGTTCCCTTTTTCAAAAGGTCAAATATATCATCAATATGCTTCTTTTCAAGATGCACACCTCTCTGGGCTTCATCTGCTGCAATCCTTATTACTCTGGCAATTATTGCCCTGTCCGCCATACACAGGCTTTCGATATGGAGTGCAGTTGGTTTGCCTTGTGGTAAGGGGCTTTTTAATCTGTCATAAAGACGCTTTGCATAAGAATTCAAGAACTCCGAGTCTTCTTTTGCATTTTCTGCAAGCCTGCACAGGCTGTCCATTACCTTATTGTTAAATTCCTCTTCCAGATATGGAATCAGTT
>JAZRNA010000054.1:0-2176 GCA_045647945.1 Clostridia bacterium | reverse complement strand
GCATCTCACCGCGAGCCTTTGCAACAATGGGAATCAATTGAAAAATGGAGTATGAAAACACAAGAAAGTCCTCAAAAACAGCTCTGTTTCACCCTTTTTGCAATGGATTTTCAACTTTTCTGGCCCAAAAATACGTTTTATATATAATATTTAATTCAATGAGAATGGATTTCTTTGGTTTTTTCGTATATTTGCGAAACTTTTCAAAATAAACAAACAAAAAAACAAAAAGAACATGAAAACAATCAAATTGTCGATGTTGTTGCTTTTGACGGCAATAATGCCAGTGTTGACTTCGTGCAGCGAGGACGAACAAATAGTAGACAACATGAACGTGGTCGTAGATGCAAACGGAAAGGCCTCAAACGATGGTGCATTTGAGAAATTGGATAAAAACAGCTTCTATCTGGATTATATAAAATACACCATAAAAGAAGACCGTCTGGTTGTATCTGGGTATGACAAGTATGGGTTTGACGGAGTGGCTATTATTTTGTCCAGTATTACATACAATGGCAAAAGATATAAGGTGTCAGAAATTGGGCAGGACGCATTTAAAGGCTGTGAGCGGATAGTCTTAGCCGTTATACCCAGTAGTGTGACAGAAATCGCTCGTAAGGCTTTTTCTGGATGTGTCAATCTGGCCAAGATAATCATACCCAACAGCGTGGTGTCTATTGGGGCTTATGCTTTTGAGGGTTGTGCCGGCCTGGCCTCGATAACCATACCTGGCAGCGTGGTGGCTATTGGGGCTTACGCATTTTATGGTTGTACCGGTCTGACCTCGATGCTCTTGCCCAACAGTGTGATGTTTATTGGAACTGGTGCTTTTAAGGATTGTGTCAGCCTGTATTCTTTAAGTCTTCCGGATGGGATAACAGAGATTGACGCAAGTACCTTTTCTGGCTGTGTCAATCTGCCCATCGTGAATATTCCTGACAATGTGACTAAAATTGGGTCATATGCATTTTCTGGGTGTACTGAATTGTCATTAGTGGATATCCCCGATGGCCTGAAAAAAATAGGTTCATATGCTTTTTCTGGCTGTGCCAACCTTTGCTGGATAACCATTCCTGGTGGTGTGACTTACATAGAATCAGGGGCTTTCTATGGCTGTGCCAGTCTTCCTGATATGCACCTCCCTGACAATTTAAGCCTGATTTTTGCGGAAACCTTTCATGGATGTACTGGCCTGACCTCGGTGTCAATTCCCAACAGCGTGACATATATTGGTGCGGTTGCCTTTGGCGATTGTGTTGGACTGACATCTGTTATCATACCAAGCAACGTAACAAATATCTGTAGAGATGCCTTTTCTGACTGTACTGGCCTGACTTCGGTGTACAGCAAAAATCCAACGCCTCCCGAGGCATGTGCATGGGCAACTTTTAGTTCTGTCACTTATAATACCGCCACTTTGTATGTGCCCAAAGGGTCGGCAGATGCATACAAATCTGCCGCTGGATGGAGAGAATTTAAGAATATTGTTGAAGAATAAACACTTCGCCCATAAAAATGCGCAATATTCTTGTTAGGAAACAGCCCTCAAAAATGCCTTTTTTCACCCTTTTGCAAAGAAAATGCAAAGGTTTTGCAAAGTTGATGATGAGATAACATATTATGTTTCAAATAAATATGGGTTTTCTTTGCGTTTTTGCATTTTTGTATTTGCAAAGAATGTGATGTATCAACAACAAAAGAGAGAGTGGGGCGCTGGCAATATACGAAAAAAAGGATTCCTTTTGAGAATCCTTCTTTCTTTTGCGGTGCGTACGGGACTCGAACCCGTGACCCCATGCGTGACAGGCATGTATTCTAACCAACTGAACTAACGCACCATTATGTTAAAGAACATTGAGCGGAAAACGAGACTCGAACTCGCGACCCCAACCTTGGCAAGGTTGTGCTCTACCAACTGAGCTATTTCCGCGTTTCTTCGAAACTCGGCATTTTCAATGCGCCTCGGGATAATTCAAACAAGTTTGTTTCTCCGCTCGGCTTGCATGAAAATTCCGCAAATTTTCTTTCGAAACCTTGTGTGGGTAGAGATGGATTCGAACCACCGAAGGCGTAAGCCAGCAGATTTACAGTCTGCCCCATTTGGCCACTCTGGTATCTACCCGGTCCACTGACGTTACGTCAAGCGAGGTGACTCCTGCAGGATTCAAACCTGCAA
>JAZRNA010000053.1:0-16301 GCA_045647945.1 Clostridia bacterium | reverse complement strand
TTGCTGATGGGAAGCATGGGTATTGAGGCATACATAAAGAATTCAGCATATGCAGATATTGTACGTATAGCTGCTGATGAAGTAGATGGCAAATTGCCCCTTTTTGTGGGTGTTATGGATAATTCCATTGTAAAGGTTATGGAAAAGATTGATATGATAGGTGATGCCAAAATTGACGGCGTTGTTTTGACAACACCATATTATTCTGTTGTAAATGCTGATGAGATGGTGAACTGGTTTACAACCGTTGCGGACAAGTCTCCTTATCCCCTTTATCTTTATGATTTGGCAGTTGTGACAAAGAGCAAGATTACTCTTGGTGTTGTTGACAGAATTATAAATCACAAGAATATCAAGGGTATCAAGACTGCTGACTGGGAGATGATTCAGGCAATAGGAAGAAAGTATCCTGATGCAGATTTTGAATGTCTGTACAGTGGTCTGGATTCATTTGATTATGCAAACATGATGGGAATTAAGAAAAATCTTGACGGTATGTTTGCGTGTACACCGAAGAACGCCAAGGCGATGTTTGAATGTCTTGCAAAGGATGATTTCAAGGGAGCGCGTAAATACCTTGACAATATTTTGTTTATGCGCAATACAATGATTGCTCATGGACTCATGGCGTCCTTTACATACAGCATGAATTTGTTGGGTTGCAGTGGTAATTTCCATCAGGATTATTGTTTGCCAATTACTGACAAGGCAAAGGAAATCATGGAAGAAACCTTGAAGAAAATCGGGGAATTATAAAGAGAATAGAAATTTAAATAAAGAGGGCGATGTGAATAACATCGCCCTCTTTTTATATTATTTATTATTCAAGCTCAAAGGCACCGGTATAGAGTTGATAATATTTGCCTTTTTCTGCAATGAGCTTTTCGTGGTTACCACGCTCAATTATTCTGCCTTTTTCAAGAACCATAATTACGTCAGAGTTCTGAATTGTGGAAAGGCGGTGTGCAATTACAAACACAGTTCTGCCTTTCATCAGCGAGTCCATGCCACTTTGGACAATTCGCTCCGTACGGGTATCAATGCTGGAGGTTGCTTCGTCAAGAATCATAACAGGCGGGTCGGCAACGGCGGCTCTGGCAATGGCAAGGAGCTGACGCTGACCCTGGGACAGGCCCTCGCCACTGTGGCGAAGAACTGTGTCATAACCGTCGGGCAACATCTGTATAAATCCGTGAGCGTTTGCCAGTTTTGCTGCGGCATAAACCTCATCATCAGTGGCGTCAAGACGGCCATAACGGATGTTCTCCATTACGGTTCCTGTAAAGAGGTGAGTATCCTGCAAAACCATACCTAAAGAACGACGAAGGTCGTTTTTCTTGATTTTGTTAATATTGATGCCATCATAACGCACCTTGCCGTCTGAAATATCATAGAAACGATTTATCAGGTTGGTTATGGTGGTCTTGCCTGCACCTGTTGCACCTACAAAGGCAATCTTCTGACCGGGTTCCGCATAGATTGATACATCGTGGAGAACTGTTTTTTCGGGGATATAACCAAAGTCTACTTCTGTAAGACGCACATCTCCTGCAAGGGGTGTGTAGGTGGTTGTGCCGTCGGAGTGGGGATGCTTCCATGCCCACATATTTGTGCGTTCTGCAGTTTCGCAAAGAACACCGTTTTCAATACGAGCATTTACCAAGGTTACATAACCGTTGTCAGTTTCCGGAGTTTCGTCTATAAGTTCAAATATTCGTTCTGCCCCTGCAAGAGCCATGATGATTGAATTTATCTGCTGTGACATATTGTTGATTGGCATGGTAAAGCTTTTGCTGAGTTGCAGAAAGGCTGCTATTGCACCCACGGTAACACCGGTGGTTCCGGTGATGGCAAGTGCTCCACCTATTATTGCAAGGATTACATATTGCATATGTCCCATGTTACCCATTATGGGCATCAGCACATTGGCAAAGGTATTGGCGGATGTTGCGTTGCTGCAAAGTTCTTCATTGATTTTGTCAAAGTCTGCCTTGGTTTTGTCCTCATGACAAAAGACCTTTACTACTTTCTGACCATGAATCATTTCTTCGATGTAGCCATTTACCTGTCCTAGTGACTTTTGCTGTGCTATGAAAAACGTTGAGCTTTTGCCGGTTATCTTGCGGCTTATGGTTAGCATTATGAAAACAACAATCAGCACCACAATGGTAAGTGCCCAGCTTGTTGCCACCATTGCGGAAAAGACAGCAACAATGGTGATGATTGACGAAAAAGCCTGAGGAATGCTTTGGGCAATCATTTGCCTCAAGGTGTCGGTGTCATTGGTGTAACGGCTCATTACATCACCATGTGAGTGCGAGTCGAAGTAACGCAGAGGTAGCTTTTGCATTTTGGTGAACATATCATCACGGATTTCCTTGAGGATTCCCTGAGCGATTACCACCATAATCCGATTGTACAAAAAGATTGATATTACACCGGAGGCGTATATAAGTGCCATACAGCCGATTGCGCGCAGAAGAGGTGTGAAGTCCCGTGATGAACTTTTGATCATAGGTGAAATATAATCATCAATAAGTGTTTCGATGAACATGGAGCCTGCAACCCCTGCAAGTGAGCTGATTATAATGAATATCAAAACCACAAAAAAGTGGAGTTTATAATCCTTAAAAATGGTGGCCAGCAGACGCTTGAGGGTTTTTTTGCCGTCTTTAGCTTTTCTGCCGTTGCCCATTATGCGGCCTCTTGGACCGGGAGGTAGTGGTCTACTCATTATCGATGGCTCCTTTCTGCTGAGATTCATAAATTTCACGATAGATGCAGTTGTTTTCAAGGAGGTTTGCCGGCGTATCAAAGGCGTTGACTTCACCGTTTTCCATAACTATTACTTTGTCAGCGTGTTCAACCGAAGAGAGACGTTGAGCAATTATTATCTGGGTTGTGTCCGGAATTTCCTCTGCAAAGGCCTTGCGGATAAGTTTATCTGTTTGTGTATCAACTGCACTGGTAGAATCATCCAGGATAAGAATTTTGGGCTTTTTGAGGAGTGCTCTGGCAATACACAAACGCTGTTTCTGACCGCCGGAAACGTTCTTGCCCCCTTGTTCGATAAAGGTGTCATATCCGTCAGGGAATGTTTTAATAAACTCGTCTGCCTGAGCAAGGCGACAGGCCCTCTCAATATCTTCATCTGTGGCTAAAGGGTCACCCCAACGAAGATTTTCTTTGATTGTGCCGGAAAAAAGCTCATTCTTTTGGAGAACCACGGCAACGCTGTTTCTCAGGGCTTCAATGTTATAGTCGCGAACATCCTCGCCGCCAACGGACACCTTGCCCTCCAAAACGTCATAAAGACGGGGGATAAGCTGTACCAATGAGCTCTTGGCACTGCCTGTACCGCCTATAATTCCGATTGTCTCACCTGATTTTATGTCAAGACTGATGTTTTTGAGACAGAGGGCGGAGGATTTGCCTGAATAACTGAAGGATACATTTTCGAACGAGATGGAACCGTCCTTTACCTGCATAAGATTGGGTTTGCCATCCTGAATGTCTGAAGTTTCGGAAAGGACTTCGGTTATTCTCTGGGCAGAAGCCTTTGAAATGGTTATCATAACAAAAATCATTGACAGATTCATGAGGCTCATAAGAATTTGCATGGTGTATGTTATCATGCTGACCAGTTCGCCCTGGGTCATTGAGTCCGAAAGAATAAGCTTGGCGCCGAACCATGAGATAAGTAGCATACAGATATACATGGAAGACTGCATTATTGGTGCGTTGAATGCCAGGAGCTTTTCGGCTTTGGTGAAATTGTCATAGATATCCTTTGACACGGATTTGAACTTTTTTTCCTCATAATCTTCCCTTACAAATGCTTTCACCACTCTGATGCCACGCAGGTTTTCCTGAACTACGTTGTTAAGGTTATCGTAGATTTTGAATACTTTTTCAAATATAGGATGAGCTTTTGTCATTATGGTGAACAATCCCAGAGCCAAAAAGGGAACTACAGCAAGAAAAATAAGAGAAATCTGTTTGTTCACAAAGAACGCCATCAGGAGTGAGAATATAAGCATGGCAGGACTTCTTACAGCGATGCGTATTATCATCTGATAGGCATTCTGGAGGTTGGAAACATCTGTTGTCAGACGTGTAACCAGACCGGATGTGGAGAATCGGTCAATGTTGGTGAAGGAAAAATCCTGCACACGGTAAAACATTTTGCGTCTTAGGTTTTTGGCAAAGCCGGCGGAGGCACTTGCGGCATATTTGCCGGACAAGGCGCCACAAGCCATGGAGCAAAGAACCAAAACCACCAGAATAATTCCTGTACGGACAATTACAGACATATTGCTTTTTTCGATTCCCTGGTCGATTATGTATGCCATAAGCAAAGGAATTATAACCTCAAGGATTACCTCACAGGTTACGAAAAGGGGAGCAAAAATGGAGTCCCTCTTATATTCGCCGATGCATGATGCAAGTTTTTTAAGCATAAAATTCAGTCCTTTCGTGTTGCGAGCTGATATTGATATACTGAAAGCCGCAGAGTGTGCGGCTTTTTGTTTTTAAGTATTCTATTAGTTTAATATGAAAGTCTTGCTTTGTCAAGAATTTATGGAAAGTGTTCACATTATGTTCATGAAAAAGTTATTCTTCTTTTTTGCCAAGGTGATCTTTGCGCATACTTCCGGGGGAAGTTCCATAAAAAGCCTTGAAGTTTTTGAGAAAGTTGGGCAGGGAGTTGAATCCAGAGGCAAAGCAAATCTCGGAGACGGACAAATGCCCGGATAAAACAAGTTTTTTTGCATATTCCAGTTTAATGTTGTTGAGATATTCCTTATATGTCTTGCCTGTAACCTTGTGAAAGAGTGAACTGAAGTAGTTCATATTGAAACCGGAAACCCTTGCTGCATCCGCCATTGATGGATTTTCTCTGAAGTGGCTGTGAATAAAGAGCAGGGACTTTCTTATGCCAGAAACGTTTTTTTCGCCGGTTTTACCAAAATCGAAGTCATGCTTTCGGAGAATTATGATGAACAGACATTCCATAAGATTTTTTATGTAAAGTTCTGAATAGTTTGTAGTGTTGTTGAATTCGTCCACCATCTGCGAGATAATGGAAACGGCATTTTCGAACTCAACAGGACTCAGGTGAAAAAGCAGATTTGTATCAACGCTGAGAATTTTGTGAAGGATATCTTCGTCGAGCAGGCTTTCGCTGAACATTATGTTGAAAACCTCTGCACCATTGCTTTTTACACTGTGAAAGTCGGTTGGGTTGAGGAGGTAGATGTCACCGGGACCCAAGGTTTGGGTCACGCCGTTGAGTGACTGATTGACTGTACCGTTGAGAATAAGTTCGATTTCAAAACAATCATGCCAATGCAGGTCATAGTTGAAAAGTTTTTTCTTGCGAATGAGCAGGTTTTCGCGACTGTTCTTTATGTTTTTGACCAGCAACCGTTTGCATTCAAAAATATTTTTCGACATAATTTACCTCCTGTTCCAGTGGATTTAAGAAAAGTATATTTCAAAAAATACAAAAAGTCAAGCTGAATGTTAAATTTTGAGATAAAGCCGTGAAGATGGAAAAAGACTTTTGAAGTAGGGATAGTATATAATGTGAAATGTACAGATAGAAATATATTATAAGGGGAAGATTGTATATGAATATTTTTATTGATACAGCAAATGTAGAAGAAATAAAAGCTGCAAACGATATGGGGGTTATCTGCGGTGTTACCACCAACCCTAGCCTTATTGCAAAAGAGGGCAGAGATTTTGTTGAAGTGGTAAAAGAGATAACATCAATAGTTGACGGACCCATAAGTGCTGAAGTTATAAGCCTTGACCGTGAGGGAATGGTTAAAGAGGCTCTGGAACTTTATGAGAAGATTGGCTGCAAGAATCTGGTTATTAAAATTCCAATGACACCTGAGGGTCTTTGTGCAGTAAAAATTCTTGCACAAAAAGGAATCAAGACAAATGTTACATTGATTTTTTCTGCGGCTCAGGCTTTGCTTGCGGCAAAAGCCGGTGCAAGTTTTGTAAGCCCATTTGTTGGACGTCTTGACGATGTTGGAACAACAGGAATGGACTTGATTGAACAGGTTGCGGAGATTTTTGATATACATGGGATTGAGACTGAGATTATTGCTGCAAGCGTGAGAAATCCCATTCATGCAATTGATGCAGCAAGAGCGGGCTCTCATATTGCAACCATACCATACAAGGTTATTATGCAGATGACAAAGCATCCTTTAACAGATGCAGGAATTGAAAAGTTCCTTGATGACTGGAAAACAGTTAAATAGTATTTATACATAATCAAAGATAATAACCCCTTGCAACAAGGTTTGCAAGGGGTTAATTTATTCCTATTGTTCCTGACAGATACTGTTGTAAGGACAATATTCACAAGCATTAAATCCTGAAATTTTTGCGGGGTTTACAGAAATTTTGCCGTCCAGAATATTATCAGCGGTTTCTGCGGCTTTAACCTCTGCATCATGTAGTGCCTTGGTCATCAGCTCTGCAGGAAAGAGAGATTTTTTGTCGCATTTGATATAGTGTATAGCATCCTTGTCTTCGAAATTGCGGTCAATGGCCGAGAGGACTTCTCTGTCATCGAGAATTATTCCGTGAGCCTTTATATTGTCGGTCATACCTTTTTCCCATTGTTCTTCGGTGGGAGTGTCAGTAAACTTCAGCATGGGGTCATTCATCTGGAGATAGAACATGGCGGCTACTGTGGTATCGGGACTGTACTTGGTCAGGGCGTTGGCGTATACCAGAGGCTGGAAGTGCACCCCTGCCTGTGCCAGAGCCATATCAAGCTGACGCTCAGAGGATTTGTAGTCGGTTATTGCTATGTAGGTATTGTCCTCTGTTTTTGCACTGTCTACGCGGTCAATGAAACCTTTAAGATATACTTCGCCATGCTTTGAATCAATTGCATATGGCGGATATGTGCCGCGTTTTCCAAAACTTACTTCAAAGCCAGTTGGGCGAAAGCTGCTCTGGGAATAGAAGTTTATCAGTTTCCATGCTGTTGAGGAGGCAATGTTCTTTATCCGCAGCATCATGTATTTGTAGTAATGGGATGTGGCATACAGGTTTTCGTTGGTGTTTGCACCCAAGGCGTCAACCAGTGCGGAAATCTCACTTACACATTCTTCCCGTTGTATTTTGCTGTAGTCGGCACTTTTTTCTGATTTGTCCTTGAAGTATGTGCAAAGAACGTTGTGGAGTATGTTGCCCGTATCTGTTGGTTTTAGACCGCCAAGCAGCCGTTCCTGTGCAAAAAGACCGTATTTCATAAAGAATGAAAAGGCACAGGCGTTGTATTTTTCAAGTTTTGAAACGCTGAGAACAAGGGGATAGCCATATAGTTTTTTTGCAATATCTGTGCTTAAAATATCGGGCTTTGATTTTGCAAGGTACATGCGGTGAAGTCTGGCAATGCGTGGTTCATATACAGGATCTTTCTGAAGATAGGAAAGAACCGCATCAAACACAGGAGAAAGGCGTGACCTGTCCCAGTTTGCATCAAAGAGACGCAACATAAGCTGCTGAAAGGCGGCTTCACGACTTTCGGCAAAAATCAGCTCGGAAGAAAGGTCATCAGCATAAGAATTGATGTCAGGGAAAAGGACATCTGCCAGGGTGTGAATAATCTCTGAGGGTTTAAGGCCTTTTCCGTCACGATTGGACAGGGGCGAGAAAATATAAAGCTCGGATTTTGCCGCAGCAAAGACAGAATAAATAAGGAACTGTTCCTCCTGCTGTTGACGGTATGTGTCAGGGGCCAGAGTGAGTCCTGCGTCAGCCAGCAAAAGACGTTCACTGTCCGAGATTATGCCCTCTGTGGAGTAATCACGCGGGAATACACCATCATTGGCGCCCAGCAGGATTACCACCTTGTTGCCTGTGCTCCTGAACAAATCCACAGGACTGATTATTACCTTGTCCTGGGTGGGTGGAATAGTACCTACGGACAGCTCACCGCAGGCGGAAACAAATATTTGATAAAATTCCTCAAAGGTGCAAAAATCCTCACCCATATGGTCGCAAATCTGGTTTGTAACCGATACAAAGCTGTTCCATACCATATGCAGTTCCTGTGCGTTGTTGACCATAGAGGCTTTTTTGTAAAGGTCAATTTTGTCGCTGACAATTTTTGAAATCTCCAATTCTGTCAGCCATTCATAAAGGTTGTTGCAGATGACCTTTGTGGTTTTTCTGCCGCTGAATTTGTCCACAAGGTCCAGAAGTGGATGTATTATGCAGGTTTTGACCGCATTTATCTTATCCATGTCAAACATATGTTTGTCCGGATTATAGCTCCATGCATCCCGACTTTGCCAACGGGCGTGGGTAATATCTGATGCAAGGATATAGTTTTCAAATGCATCTGTTTCTTCCTTGGAAACAGGGAAAAAACCTGAACGTGCAATTTTTATAACCCGGTCATAGGAAAAACCATAGGCAAGAATTTCAAGAACAGAAATTAACATACGCATGAAAGGACTTTCGGCTATGGGTTTTTTGCAATCGAGAAAGTAGCTTATACCAAATTCCTCAAAAATTGATGGGATAAGCAACTGATAGCCGGTGATGTCTCCGGTGAGAACTAAAAAATCGTTAAATGAATATCCGCGTTCACGTACCAGACGCTTTATAAGTGCCGCACATGCTGTAACCTCGCCGTGATAATTGTCGGGGCGGAGTATATGTATATGCTCCGGCTTGCCCCTGAAAGGCTGAGGCGAACATGAAAAGAAGCTGTCCCTCAAGTAGCCAAGGTCGGCAAAGTCTGCATCCGTGATTTCTTTGTCGATGAATTCTGCAGGTAGGACGGACACACCATTTTCTTTTGCCAATGAACACAACTTATGATAAGTGCTTATCTGTGATGAAAAGACTTGGGATTGACCCTGTAAAGCGGGAGTGCAGAGAGAAAAACACAAATCTGTTTTTGACATAAGTGCAGACAAAACTGCATATTCTGATGGGGTGAAACTTTTGAAAAAGTTTATGTAGAAAATGCCGGAAAGAAAGTCTGCTTCAGGGATTTTGGGTACAATGAGAGAAAGATTATCCTCTGAGTTTGAGTGATTTGCCTCCAGCAAAGTATTGAATTTTTCATAAATAATTGATAAGTCATGGAGTTTAAGCTTAAGGCGGTCGTCATTGCAGTTCTCTGCTGTTGTTTTAAGGGCAGAGGGAGAGATACTGTAACGCTTGAATTCTGAAATTGCGGACATTATAAGACCGGTAAATCCGTGCTGAGAAACGTTGCGCTTGAAAAACATCAAATCATTCCGGCACATACGCAATGCTCTGCCCGTAATAATATATTTGCCGGCTTTATCCATATATTTTGTGCGGAGGGGACCCATTTTTGAAAAAATAAGGTTACACAGTCTGGAAAATGTCAGGATTTGAATTTTATTTTGTGCGGAGAGGCCTAAAACAGAAATCAGTTCCTGTTCGGCATACATTGAGTATTGTTCCGGCACAAGAATAAAGACAGATTTGCCTACTTCGGCATTTTGTTGTGCCAAACGGTATATTTTCTGAAATTTTGAAGTTTCGTCTGTTCCGCAAATAAAACTCAGCATGGCAAGGCCTCCTCTCTTTTCAAAATAATACAGTTTATGTAGTTTTTGTTAAACCGGAAATTAATCATTTACGATTCAGATTTTTTATGTTATTATAAAACTAAGTATATCACGCAAAGGTGTGTAATGCAAGCAGGTTTTTTGGATAAGGAGCGGTTTTTAATATGCGAATATATCATAATTCCCAGGATAAAGAATACAGAAAGCCTTTCGGGGCGGTTAAGTGTCAGGAGAAGGTTACTCTTTCCTTGTGTGTGGAGGGGTGCTGCCCTGAAAGCGTTCAGGTAAGGCTGTGGCAGGGGGAGGAAATCCTTGTGCCTATGACTGGGAAGACGCAGAATTCTGGCGGGATTATTTTTTCTGCTGATATTACCATGCCGGAGGTCCCTGGTCTTGTCTGGTATTATTTTATCATTGATACAGATGGCAGAAGATATTATTATGGCAGAAACCGTGACGGCAGAGGCGGAGAGGGAGAGCTGTTTGATTTTGATGCGGATTCTTCCTATCAGATAACGGTGTATGACAGAGATTTCAAGACACCGGATTGGTTCAAAAAATCGGTTATGTACCAGATTTTTCCCGACAGATTTTTCAGGGACGGAGAAAAATGTGAAATACAGGGTAAGACGGGCGAATATACTATACATGAGGATTGGTATGAACCTATATCCTTTGACAAACATCCATTTGAGGATGGTCCTGCATGTAATGATTTCTTTGGCGGAAATCTCAAGGGGATAGCAAGAAAGTTGCCGTATCTCAAGGAACTTGGCGTAAGTGTTTTGTATCTTAATCCTATTTTTGAGGCATTTTCAAATCACAGATATGACACGGGTGATTACAGTCGGATTGACCCGATTTTGGGGACTGAGGAAGATTTTGAAAATCTTTGTCAAAAGTGTGAGGAGTTGGGTATAAGAGTTATACTTGATGGAGTTTTCAGCCATACAGGAAGTGACAGTGTATACTTCAACAAATATGGGAATTATGGCGAAAACACAGGGGCATATCGTGATTGTGAGTCGGCATACAGAGGCTGGTATCAATGGAATGATGGTGACAAGAATTATAACAGTTGGTGGGGATGCTCCAATCTCCCCAATGTAAATGAGACTGAGACGACATATGTTGACTATATATTGCGGAGCGATGATGCTATAATTAAAAAATGGCTGAGATCTGGAGGATACGGCTGGCGACTGGATGTTGCAGACGAATTGCCTGATGAGTTTATAAAAACTCTCAGAAGTCAGGTCAAAAGTGAAAACCCTGATGCGGTAATTATAGGCGAAGTATGGGAGGACGCATCAAATAAAGAAAGCTATGGCGTAAGGCGTGAATATTTGCTGGGCGACGAGCTTGACAGTGTTATGAACTATCCATTCAAGGACAATGTTCTGGCATTTCTTAAAGAGGAAATTGACAGTGAAACGTTTTCAAAAAATATTATGACCATTATTGAAAATTATCCTTTTGAGGCGTTGTATTCTGCCATGAATATTTTGGGAACCCATGATACCATGAGGGTTAAAACGGTTCTGGGCGGGCAGTATATAAATGATAACATGTCAAGAGAAGAAAAACAGAATTTCAGGCTTGATGCACATCATGAGACTGTTGCCATAAAACGTTTGATGCTGGCGGCATTCTTGCAGATGACATTTGTTGGAGTACCTTGTATATACTATGGCGATGAAATCGGTATGCAGGGACTTGCAGATCCATTCAACCGCATGCCATACACCTGGAGATGTGTGGATGTTGAACTCCTTGATTATTATAAAAAGCTGGTGTCGTTGAGAAATAACCTTGATTGCCTTAAAACTGGAGAGTTCAAAATGATTTATTCACATGGCGGGGTACTGGTGTTTGAAAGGATAATCAAAGGTGGCAAGGATGTGTTTGGAAAGCCTGCAGAAGATGGCACTGTTCTTTGCGTGGTGAACAGAAATCCATATACCGAAAAGGTGGAGATAGAGCTTCAGGGAATAGACAGGGCAAAAGGTCAGCTTTGCGGTGGTGAAATTGTATTTAAAGACGGCAGAGCAGAGCTTACCGTACCGGCTTTCGGTGCGGAGGCATATATTCAGTGGTAATATATACCAATTTTTTAGGGATTTTGTAGTTAGTTTGCAAAAAAGTGTGAAAAGCCTATGGACAAAGCGTTATAGGAGTGCTAAAATGATATTGGAAATACAGTACAAAAAAAGATAAACAAAAGAGGAAAAATTTGTCCAAAAACAACAAAAAAGAAAAACGGCGGAGGAACTTAGGATGACAGACGTTAGCAACGAGAGAGAATACAGCAGAGAGCTTTCCCAAGAGATGATGTATCTTTTTAACCAGGGGAGGAATTATCAGAGTTACAATATCTTGGGGGCACATCCTTGTCAGGACGGTTGCCGTTTTGCCGTGTGGGCACCGAGTGCCAGGTCTGTGTCGGTTGTTTGTGATTTGAATCAATGGGACAGGAATAAAAATCCTATGACAAAAAATTCAGATAGCGGTGTATGGACCTGCTTTATTTCGGGGGTAAAGATAGGAGAACGATATAAGTTCAGCATAGAGGGAAATGGCGGAAATATTGTTCTTAAGGCCGACCCATTTGCTTTTGAAAGTGAGGTCAGACCTGATACCGCATCGGTGGTTGCGGATTTGGAATATAAATGGAACGATGAAAAGTGGGAAAGAAAAAAGAAAGATACATCGCCCTATGACAAGCCTCTTAATATATATGAATTACATTTTGGTTCGTGGAAGAGGCATGAGAAAGGTGAAATGCTTTCCTATGAAGAAATGGCAAAACAGCTTATCCCTTATGTGAAAGAAATGGGTTATACCCATATAGAAATTATGCCCATATGTGAGTATCCTTTTGACGGGTCTTGGGGGTATCAGATTACCGGTTATTATTCTGCAAACAGCAGATACGGCAAGCCTCAGGGGCTCAAAGCTTTTGTTGACAAGTGTCACAGGGCGGGCATCGGGGTTATTATGGATTGGGTTCCAGCGCACTTCCCCAGAGATGAGCATGGATTAAGACTGTTTGACGGAACCCCTCTTTTTGAACATCCTGACAGCCGTTTGGGTGAGCATAAGGAATGGGGAACATTGGTGTTCAACTGGGAGAAAGCAGAGATACATTCCTTCTTGATTTCCAATGCCATATTCTGGCTCAAGGAGTATCATATGGACGGTCTTCGTGTTGATGCGGTGTCAAGTATGCTTTATCTTGACTACAACAGACGTGATGGAGAATGGGTTGCGAACAAGTACGGTGGGCACGAGAATCTGGCGGCTATTGAGTTTTTGCAGGAACTTAACAAGACAGTTTTTGGAGAATTTCCCAATGCGCTTATGATTGCTGAAGAATCAACAGCATGGGGCGGTGTAACAAAACCCGTACATGACGGCGGGCTTGGGTTTAATTTCAAGTGGAATATGGGGTGGATGAATGATATACTCAGATATATGGGTATGGACCCGTATTTCAGGGGTTCCAATCATGATATGCTGACCTTTTCCATGATGTACGCATATTCTGAAAATTATATTTTGCCCCTGTCACATGACGAGGTTGTACATGGAAAGAAATCACTGCTTGACAAAATGTACGGAAGCTATGAACAAAAATTTGCAAGTCTTAAACTGCTTTATGCGTTTATGTATGCGCATCCAGGCAAAAAGCTGCTGTTTATGGGTGGTGAACTGGGACAGTTTGTGGAATGGCGTTTTGCGGAGCAACTTGACTGGATGCTCCTTGAATATGACAGTCACAAGGGAGTGTTGGATTTTGTAAAAGATTTGAACGGATTTTACAAAAACAACAGGTCAATGCACGAAAATGATTCGGACTGGCACGGATTTTCGTGGATTGATGCAGGGGACAGAGAGAGAAGTGTCATATCATTCCTGCGGTCAAGCAGGAGTGGTCGTGATAAGACTGTGGTGGTTGCAAATTTTGCGGCACAGGATTACAAGGATTATGAAGTCGGAGTCCCTGGGTTGGGAGAGTACAAAGTTGTACTTTGCTCTGATGATAAAAAGTACGGCGGAAAGTATGTTGAGGTAAAAACACTAAAGGCTGCAAAAACTAAAAATGGGAAATTTGATTACTCAATCAAACTGGATATTCCCCAGCTTTCAGCTATGTATATAAAGAAAGTCAAAAAGAACGGAAAGGTATAGATTAAAACATTTAAACGGAGGTTTGCGTTATGAAATCAAAAGAATGTGTCGCAATGATACTTGCAGGCGGACAGGGAAGCAGACTTGGAATACTGACCAAGAATGTTGCAAAGCCTGCGGTACCGTTTGGAGGTAAATACAAAATTATAGACTTCCCTTTGAGCAACTGTGCTCATTCGGGGATAACTGCTGTGGGGGTTCTTACCCAGTATCAGCCTCTGGAACTTAATACTTATATAGGCAATGGCAGACCATGGGACCTTGACCGCAATGACGGCGGTGTTTATGTGTTGCCACCTTATGTTTCGGCAGAGAAAGGTGAATGGTACAAGGGTACAGCAAATGCTATCTATCAAAATATAGGATTTATAAGCGGCTTTGACCCCGAGTATGTGGTTATTTTGTCAGGCGACCATATATACAAGATGGACTATTCTTTGATGATTAAGGCGCACAAGGAAGCGGGTGCTGCTGCTACTATTGCGGTTATTGAGGTCCCATGGGACGAAGCATCAAGATTTGGAATCATGAATACAGATGCAGACATGAATATTGTGGAGTTTGAGGAGAAACCAAAGAAACCAAAGAGCAATCTGGCATCAATGGGTGTTTATGTCTTTACATGGGATATACTTAAAAAATACCTTATTGCTGACGAAAATGACCCCAAATCCGACAATGATTTCGGCAAGAATATTATTCCCCAGATGCTGGCTGGGGGCAACAAAATGCTGGCATATAAATTTGACGGATATTGGAAAGATGTTGGCACAATCCAGAGCCTCTGGGAGGCAAACATGAATTTGCTTTCAGATAATCCGGGATATGCACTTGATGACCCGGACTGGAAGATTTTCAGCCGCAATCCAGCCAATCCCCCACATTATATTGACCCGGAGTCCAGAATCAAAAACTGTTATATCACCGAGGGCTGTGAAATTTACGGCGACGTTGAGAATTCGGTTATATTCCAGGGAGTTACCATTGAAGAAGGTGCGGTTGTGCGTGATTCGGTGATTTTCCCCTGTGCACATATCGGAAAAGGAGCTGTTCTGAAAAAAGCTATGATTGGAACAAGTGCATATATCTCGGATGGTGTAGAGATTGGCTCAAGTGTGGAAGATGCAAATGAGGACTTCCACAACACCAAAATTTGTTCAGATGACATAACACTGGTGGGACCCGAGATATTCATTGATACCGGTGTCAAGGTGGCAGGATGTTCCATGGTTACGAGAAACATCAAAAACAAGAAGAAGACCACCAAAACCGATAGCAAAATTGAGAAAGGAACAGCCACCGCCTGAGTAATAGGCAGAGCTTGATAGGTGAATATTATGGAAAATAATAATACATTGGGCCTTATATTTTCGGAAAACCTGGAAGTTAATCTGGGAGAACTTATGCGCGTACGCTCCCTTGCGGCAGTTCCTGTTGGGGGAAGATACAGAATAGTTGACTTTATGTTGTCCAACATGGTGAATTCAGGCATTGTGAATGTAGGTATTACCGCAGGATATAAAAACCGTTCGTTGGTTGACCATGTGGGCAGCGGCAGAGCATGGGATATGGCAAGAAAGGAGAATGGTCTCTTTATTCTGCCCCCACCTGAAAATATAGAATTTGGCGGACGGATTACGGGGGGTATTGATTATCTAAGCAGTGCTCTCAGCTATTTGTATCGCAGCCGTCAGGAATATGTTATGCTCTGTGATTGCAATACAATATGCAATATTGATTTTGAAAAGGTTATAGACTTCCATTTTGAAAAAGAAGCAGATATAACACTTGTGTATACACAGGTTCCAAAACTGGAATCAAGGGAACTGGAAAAACATATTCTCCTTGATGTTGACGAAGGTGGAAGGGTAATTGATATACAAAGATACCCAAGAAGACAGAAAACAGATTTCTCATATATGCATATGCTTTATATAAACAAAAGGCTCCTTATTGAACTTATTGAAGATTGCCTGGCACATGATGAACATTCTGTTGCTAAAAATGTTTTGCTTAAGCATGTTGACAATATGCGTATTTTCGGGTATAAATTTAATGGATACAAGAATAAGATTGACAGCATTGAATCTTTCTTCAAATTCAACCTCGAACTCCTTGACACGAATGTAAGAAATGAACTGTTTGGCAAGAACGATGGCAGGAGTATTTATACAAAAGCAAAAGACAGTGTTCCCACCAAGTACGGTCGTGACGCAGAGGTTAAGAATTCTCTCATTGCTGACGGATGCTCCATTGAGGGTACGGTTGAAAATTGTATAGTTTTCCGTGGTGTTAAAATTGGAAAGGGTTCAACTGTGAAGAATTCAATAATAATGCAGAAGTCTCAGGTAATGGACAACTGCAATGTGGAGAATGTTATTTTTGACAAGGAAGTAATACTTTGCAACGGCAAAAATCTTATGGGACAGAACACCTATCCCTTGGTGATTGGCAAGCGTACAGTAGTTTAAACTTTGGCAGAGGGGCATATATGCCCCTCTGCCAAAGTTTAAACTACTG
>JAZRNA010000052.1:0-14827 GCA_045647945.1 Clostridia bacterium | reverse complement strand
CTGTCATCAATGACTTTTTGCAGCTCGTCAATTTTTCCTTTCATTTTTTCTGCCTCACATTGACTCTCCCTCAGAGCACCAAGCTCTGTTTCCATATCCAGAACCTTTTTGTTTGCTTCCTCAAGCTCAGCCTTTAACCCGTCAGTATCCAGCTTTGCCCTGCCGATGTCTGCGGAATTGATATCAAGAATTTTCTTCAGCTGTTCATCTGTTATTCCCTCTACAATTCCTCTCAAATCATCTCTTGTCATAACGTTATAACTCCTCTCTCGCCCCATTGCAAAACGCATCCTTTGACGCACTTTTCATTGAGCTTTTTCTGTTTCAGTTTGTTATCGCAGTTTCTTTCTGCACAGAAATCCGTAGTTTATCGTCATTGCGGACAAATGTTTTTTATTTTTCCAACTTGTTTTTTGCCGTTTCTTCATCCTCGCCGAAATACCACATTCTGAACTCCCAAGGTTTCATAATTCCATTGGCAACCAAAGCCTGTTTTTCTTCAAACTCGGTCTTTCGGTCTGCCGCAATACTGTCATCAAAATCAAATGAAACCGAATATTCACCCATCGGTGTCAAATTATAAAGTGTGCACCACACATCCATGGCATAAACCAATTCCACAAGTGCATTTTTAAGGGCCTTTTGATTGTCCGTAACCGTGGAATAACTCCTCTGTTTTGATGTTCGGATTTCCTCTGCTGTTCGGTCCGAATCGTTGAGGTCAGAGAGTGTTCCGTAAGCAAGACCGCAGTTGAACTCAATCTGCCTGAAAATTTTATCAAGACCTTTGGAAATCTCGTTTTCACGAATCTTTGGCGACCACTCCTTAAAGAAGTCCATATCCTCCACATCCAATGTTCGGTACAGCTTTTTGTCAGGCAGAATAGGTTTGCCGTCCTTATTTCGCTTAAATGCCATGGCATTGGCAATCAAGGCACGCTCACCACTTTCAAACTCCCACAAGAATCTCTCATACTGTCTGTCTGCATCTTCAATCAGGTTGACTGCATTGGCAAATACGGAAACCCCCATGGGCGACGCAGGGTCAACTGTATTGGCAATGGCTGGCTTAAAATATCCAAACAGAGGTTTTTCTACATTTCCTATAGTTATATCCTTGGCAAGATTCCGCCATTCATCCACCTCGCTGAGTTCAACGGGGTTTCCAAGGCTACCCCTTGTTCTGCTGCAAAACGCCTTGTTGGAAATTACATATTCCTTTCCTGCAAATCTGTGACTCTCCAGCCTTGTAAAGTATTTGCCGTCTTTTGTAAGGCTCTGCACAAACACCGCACCCCGTATTTTGCCGGTCTCGTCAAATGCCGTAGGGAAAAATTTATCCGCCTGAATAAAGTCAACCTCTATTTTTCCGTCTGCAACATACGGTTTCATCACAAGTCCGCCCTTTGCACAACCATACTCCATGGGAATCCTTATATTCTCAATCACCTTTTTATAGCTCTCATTGATAAAATCTGCTCTGCGGCTTCCTGCGACAGATGAATTCAATTCAATGGTTATCATTCTTGCCATTTCAAAAGCAATGGCAGCAGGCAAATGCAAACCACTCTGTTCCTCATACATGGCTTTCCACAATCTGACCGCCCCACTCATCTCATCCGATACCGCAATATCCGAAAAAACTGCGGATTTAATCACCGTCTTATCAAACATACTCTGTTTCACCCTTTCCAAAATTTCTCTTATGTTTTCAAACACTTTCTTCACTCCCTGTCTTATAATTACAAAAGTCTCTTTCTTGCAACAGTGGCACAAAAATACCTTATATCATCCATGGCATGGTCAAATTCCTTGACTACTCTGTCTTCCTGAGACTCCTCGTCCCATGAATACACTCCAAACTCACGGATGGCATCCTGACACGACTTATGAATCAGCAGCCTGCCGCTCTGCAGCAAAGTTCCCGTTACCCTTATGCCATCCAGAACGCTGTTATCCGCCTTTCTGACGTTGAACTCACCGTGTCTTCTTATGGTGGCAATAAAGCTGGCTGCCGACGGGTCAATGACAACACACTTCACATCAAAACCTTTTGCCAGTTCCTTCAGCCTCTCGTAATATTCCTCATCAGTAAGCAGTTTTTTCTGCTGTTTTCCTGAATAATAGCTCTCTTTCAGCCTGACAGCACAATTATCATCAAGCCGCCAAAGCCCCATGCTGCACGGATTAAGAGTTCCATAGTCAATGGATATGTAATATTCAACCACGCCCTTTGGGGGCGGCAGTTCTTCAACTGTATGAATCTCTTTGTCAAACATGGGATAAACCAGCCCCTCTGCACTGCACCATTCTCCCAGTATAAACCTCCGGTAGAAAACGCCGGTATATTCCTTTTTCAGCTCCTCCACATATTTGGGGTCCAAAAAGGTATTGTCATCAATCAAAAACTCCATCAAAAAGAAGTCCAGTTCATCCCGCCTGTCAATATACTTGACCTTGAACCAATGATTGGGGTTGTCGGGATTGGTTGTGCCAAACAACTTTGCCTTAGGCTCCGAAAGTCTGGACAACAACATGCTGAAAAACTCCTCAGTAAACAATGTTATTTCATCACAATATGCACCCTGCAGTGTCATACCACGGATTTTGCTTTCCGCCCCTGCATCGTTTACTCCCTCAAGATAAATCTTTCTCCCATAAAGCGTCCCCTCTTTCTTTGAAATTGAATATTTAAAATTATTCTGTCCCGCCAATGTTTCAAGCAAATCAAGACAGTTCCTTTTAAGCGTTGTCAATGTTTTCGCCGTCATTAAGTATGCCTTATCCGCCGGCATATTCCTTATCCATATGCACCACAGTACAAGACTTATCCATGTCTTTCCCGACCTGACACTGCCGTGAAGAATATTGATTCGCTTCAGCCCGCCCTTTGCGATTTCAATCAGCCGGTTCTGCTTTTCGGTAAGGTTTTTGTATCGTCTCATCCTTCATCAACCCCTCAGCTTATATCTTCAAAATCGTCAAACAACGTGCTCAATATTCCTTCCTTGCTTTTGTCTTTTTCATCAGCACCAAATTTATCTATTATTGTCCCCATCACCGAGGAAAGCTGATTAAGGGGTGCGCTTGTGATTCTTTCCGGGTTCCCCAATTCCATCATGATAGAATCAATCAGACGGCACGCGTCTTTTTTCTTTGCACGAATATACTCTGATATCAGACTGTCATCTCCAAAACTATTTTCCGTCCCTTTTTCCGGCACACCCCTCAACCTCCCTTCGATTGGTTACTGTATTTCTCATCTATGTTTTTTATTTTAACCGGACAAAACGGAAAAAACGGACATCTTTCCATTTTTGTGGAAATGTCCGTTTCACAATATTAATTTTTTTCACACCTTTTAAGATACCTTTCCGCAATTTTTCTCACACAATCCTCAGAACAATACGCCCCTGTCATATACGCAACCTGCCTCCATGGCATACACTTTACATACCGATAATAGAAAATCTGTCTGGTAAGGCTGTCATCTATATTGTTTATAAACTTGTCAATTCTCTCTTTCAACTGGGTACAATTTCTTATTTTTGACACCAGTTCCCTTTCTCTTTCCTTTATCAAATTTTCACTGTCTTTGTTCCATGGTTTCCCGCTTCGCTGTTTTATTTTAAGCTCCACAAGCTCCTCCGTATCGTTCATAATTTCACGATTCAAATAATAAAGTTGCATAAGTTCTTTCTTTGTCATCAAAATTTCTCCCGTCTTTTATAAAAATATTCATTCAGACATCCCTCTGAGCAAAAAATCCTCCCAAATCGGTCAAACACGTATTCTTCCACCTCTAAATCTATAGGGCGGTTGCACCCAAAACAAATTAAATATCTATCAACTTGGCTTTGTCCGCATCCAAATCTCTCCGCCTCCAGAATTTTGGGATGAGTCACATCCATTCCTCCTAAGTCTTTTTTGTTTCCTATAGGAAACTTTTTAAGTAAAAAAAATAAGAACAACTTCACGTTTTTCAAGACAAAGAAGTTCTGAAATCCGGTTTATTTCAGAAAGAGTGAACTCTGCCTCACCCCTCATCTTCTTTTTCAATGTCCCAAGACCTATTTTCAAATAAATCGCCATTTCTTTTTGGAAAACCCCTCTTTTTTCCATAACCCGTCTCAACAATTCATAGTTCATCAACCTCACCTCCAAACAAACCTTGTGCTTTTGCAATATTACCATTTTTTGTATTTTTTGTCAATACTTAACTAGAAATTTTTTACTTTTTTGTAAAAAGAAGTTGCATTTAACAAATTATTGTGATATACTTAGGTTGTGTAAAGTGGAAGTGCACTTCCACTTTTGTCATCTTGCAACAGAAAGGATAAAGCACAATGTTATTTAACATACAAAAAAGAAGAAAAGAATTGGGTCTTACATTAGAAGAAGTGGGTAATATGGTTGGTGTAAGCAAGAGCACCGTAAAAAAATGGGAAAACGGAAACATAAAAAATATGCGTCGTGACAAAATCCAAGGCCTGGCCAATGCCCTGAGAGTTTCATGCACAGACATCCTCAGCATAGGAGAAGTTCAAGAGCCGGCACAAATTTGTCCGGACATTATAGCCACAGCATCCACCCCCGAATATGTCAATCTCATAAAACAGATTTTCAAAACTTCAGATACCGAAAATATCCTTGTTTGCAGCATGTCCGGCAAACTCCTGTATCACAAACCAACCGAAGAAACTTTTAAATCAATTCTTGATATTATACAAAGCGAAAACAAAAATGCGATGGGATAATCCCACCGCATTTTCTGCTTTTATTTTAACTTATTATTTGCTGACAACAACTTGTCTCATTACAATAGGTTTAACCGGTTGTGCAAGTTCACCTGATGAATTATAGGTTTTTTCAGCCTTCAAAAACTCATCAACCACATTCATGCCAAGTATAACCTTTCCAAATGCGGCATACTGACCGTCAAGAAAAGTTGCATCATCATAGCAAATAAAGAACTGACTGCTTGCGCTGTTGTAGTTCTGTGACCTTGCCATAGATATTATGCCTCGTGTGTGACTGAGAGTGTTCTGGGTAAATCCATTTGCGGCAAATTCGCCTATAATAGTATTTTCGCTGCCACCGGCACCTGTTCCTTCCGGATCTCCTCCCTGTGCCATAAATCCGTCAATAATCCTGTGAAATCCCACTCCGTTATAGAACCCCGATTTCACAAGTTCTACAAAATTGGCAACAGTCTGAGGTGCATATTCAGGATAAAGCTCTATCATAATTTTTTTGCCGTTGTTCATCACAATGGTAACAATAGGATGACCCTCCGGAATTTCCGTATAGGTTTTGATTTTTTCTTCTACCTGCTTGTTGTATTCCTCCTGCTGTTTTATGGTTTCTTTGTAAAGGTCCATAAACTGTTGCATAATATCAGCCAAACGATTTACAACAACAACTGCCTCTGCACGTGTTCCATTGTCCCCGGGATTCAAAAAACCATTCTCATCACCGGTCATAATTCCCATGTTTGCCGTATTCGCCATGGCAGCAAAGAGTGTGATCGGATAATCCTTTGCAATCTCCTCGGCATCCCCAAAGGTTACCTCCGTGCTGGCACTGGAAAGCCCGCATACGTTTGTTATTGTCTCGCTTAGTATAAATGACATTTCCCATCTTTCAATAGGAACATCAAAATCAGCTGTGCTCATAAGCCCCGGCACAATATCTGCCACAGCAGATGCCTCATCAAGAGGGATGTAAAGATACTCAGTAGCAAATTTATAGTATTTTGCCGCCCAATGGCTCTTGTCCTCATAACTCTCCGGCACATATGTCTCCATTTTGGAGCAAACCTCTGCAACCACCATTTTCAAGAACTCCGCTCTTGAGATATTGTCATCAGGACGGAATCTGCCGTCAGGGTCGCCGTTTACCGAACCACTTGAATATGCTTTCTCTATTTCTTCCTCCGCCCAATGTCCCGAAACATCCGAAAACGAATGGGCAGACACAACCACGCCGCAAAGCATGGTTATTACAATTATCAAGGAAACTATTTTCTTCATTTCTTCCTCCTTATACCGAGTCCGACCTTTTATAAAGCCTCCAAAAACGCTTTAAGCCTCATAGCAACTTTTCGGCTCCCTGCATCATTGGGATGCAATCCATCAGGACAAAAGGCCACTTTTTGTTCCTCAAGTGCAGGACAAATCCCCACTGTTGCAAACAAATCCACAACAGGGATAGAATAATATTCCGCCGTCTGTTTGATTACATCAACATATTCCTTAAGAGGTCTGCCCTCAAACTCAAATTCCCTGTGAAGAGGCGTCATAAACACCACAGTTTTATCAGTATACTTTCCGATAAGCCCTCTCATAAGATAATGGCACGCTCCACAAAATGTCTCGGGAGTTCTGTCTTCAAATGTACCAAAGGGTGCATCCCCATGGCCGTAGTCGTTTGTACCGCCAAACACCACAACTATATCAGCATCGTCATCCATCTGGTCAAATCTCTGACAAAAGGAAAGTTCATCAATGTCCCTTTCCACCTTTTGCTGATTTGCAATTCTGGTTGCACTGATTCCATAATTTCTCATTACACCAACTTCAGTTTCTTTGACAAAAACATCAGTATATCTGGTGCTTTCACATGATGCACCAACGCCTTCTGTAATGCTGTCACCTAAAAAATTGACTTTTTTCCCTTTGAGTTCCATACCGTTCTCCTATTCTATTACAGTTAATTTCTTCATTACAACAGGCTCAACAGGACTAGCCAGCTCACCCATAGAATTATAACTTCTTTCAACATCCAAAAAGCTGTCTACAACTTCCATACCTTCAACAACCTTGCCGAATGCAGCATACTGACCGTCAAGGAAACTTGCATCATCATAGCAGATAAAGAACTGACTGCTTGCACTGTCATAATTTTGTGAACGTGCCATTGAAATCACTCCTCTTGTATGGCTGAGGGTATTTTGTGTGAATCCGTTTGCGGAGAATTCACCGGGTATTTCAACACCACTGCCACCCATGCCTGTGCCCTCAGGGTCACCGCCCTGAGCCATAAATCCATCAACTATTCTGTGAAAGCCCACGCCATCATAAAACTCATCATTTACCAAATCAACAAAGTTCTGAACAGTCTGCGGAGCATATTCAGGATAAAGCTCCAGAACAAACTCATCGCCGCTTTCCATCTCAACCAAAACCTTTACGCTATCTTCTGTCATAATTTTGTCCTCCTCATCACTTTCATCATCCGTTGTCATATTGTTTTGTGTCCCCTGGTTGCCTGATGTGTTGTGGGATAAGGTAAACTCACCATCACTTGTTCCACCCATAAACGCCACTGCAATCAACACAGCAGCTAGCATAACTACAACTGCCGCCACAACAATTTCCACTACAGACTTTTTAGAAAGTTTTTTTGTGTCTTTTTTATTTGATTTTTTATTATTTTTCATAAGATTTTCTCCATTGTCGGAGCAACGCCGAATATTTGATAAACTATGCTTTTAATTGTAATTGTTGTTGATTATTTTGTCAATACTAAGAATGTTACAAAATTTTGAATTTTTCATTTTAACTATTGTTTTTGAATACAAAATATGGTAATATAGTATTTATCAAAATATGCCTATTTTCTGTCCGCGTTTCTTTGTGCGGCTGAAACAGCAAATATATATCCCAAAACAGGAGGCGGTAACTTGAAAAAGTACTTACGAGGACTTAGTTTTTATGTAATTTTATTTCTAATCATACTTACGATATTTGTGATGACATCAATGCCGGAGACTGCGACAACCTACGTTTATTCAGACCTTATCTCCCTGATTGAATCAGGTCAGGTAAAAGAACTCCAGCTTGTGGAAACCAACGTAACAGCCCTTTTGACAGACGGCACAAAAATTGAAGTAGCAACCCCTGGTTACGGTGCACTCTATGCCAGTGTAGGCGACGAGATTGAGCGTCAGGTAGCAGCAGGAACACTGAGAGTGGATACTCCAGAACCTGTGGCACCGCCGTGGTGGCTCAGTTTTCTCCCTTCCTTGGGACTGATTGTTATTATGGTTGTGTTCTGGATAGTATTTATGCGTCAATCCCAGGGCGGCGGCAAAGGCGGCGTTATGTCCTTTGGCAAAAGCCGTGCCAAAGTAACCGTCGACGACAAGAACAAAAAAACCTTTGACGACGTAGCCGGCGAAGACGAAGAAAAGGAAGAACTGAAAGAAATCGTTGACTTTTTGAAAGACCCCCAAAAATTCCGTGAAATGGGCGCCAGGATCCCCAAAGGTGTGCTTTTGGTTGGCCCTCCCGGAACAGGTAAGACACTCCTTGCAAAAGCTGTTGCAGGGGAAGCGGGCGTTCCTTTCTTCTCCATTTCCGGTTCTGACTTTGTTGAAATGTTTGTGGGTGTGGGTGCATCCCGTGTCCGCGACTTGTTTGAACACGCAAAGAAATCTGCACCATGTATAGTATTTATTGACGAAATCGATGCCGTAGGCCGACAGAGAGGTGCAGGTCTCGGTGGCGGTCATGACGAAAGAGAACAAACTCTCAACCAGCTCCTTGTTGAAATGGATGGGTTCGGTGTTAACGAGGGCGTAATCGTAATCGCAGCAACAAACCGTCCTGATATTCTGGACAGTGCTCTTCTCAGACCCGGTCGTTTTGACCGTCAGGTGCTCGTTGACACACCTGATGTAAAGGGCAGGGAAGAAATCCTCAAGGTCCACGCAAAGGGCAAACCCCTTGCCGATGATGTACGCCTTGACGTCCTTGCAAAGACCACTGTAGGCTTTACCGGTGCAGACCTTGAAAATCTTATGAACGAGGCCGCTCTCCGTGCCGCAAAAAACGGTGCAAAGCAGATAACCATGTTTGACCTTGAAGAATCTATAATGAAGGTCATCGCAGGACCAGAAAAGAAAACACGTATTGTAACCGAAAAGGAACGTAATCTCACCGCATACCATGAGGCTGGTCACGCAGTTGTTTCCAAACTTCTTCCAACTCAGGACAGAGTTCACCAGATTTCAATCATCCCCAGAGGCAGAGCCGGTGGTTACACATTGTCTCTCCCCAAGGAAGACGTTTCATACACATCAAAGACAGAAATGCTTGAAGAAATAGTTTCCCTTTTGGGCGGACGTGTAGCTGAGAAATTGTTCCTTGGTGATATAAGCACAGGTGCGTCAAACGACATTGAAAGAGCTACTGCCATTGCAAAGAATATGGTTATAAAGTACGGTATGAGCGACACCCTTGGTACACGCAGTTTCGGCAGCAGCAATGATGAAGTTTTCATCGGCCGCGACTTTGGTCACACCAAGGATTACAGCGAGGATGTTGCATCAAAGATTGATGCCGAAATCAAACGCATCATTGACGAATGTTATGCACGGTGTTCTGACATTTTGTCCCAGCACTCAAGCAAGGTAAAAGCAACTGCAGAACTTCTCCTTGAAAAAGAAAAGGTAGACGCTGATGAATTTGAGGCACTTTTCAGTGATACCCCAAAAACACCGGCAGCCGAAACATCAGAGGAAAATCAGGCAACAGCAGATACCCAACCTGACGAAAAATAATTTAAGAATCAAAACGAGAAATCTGTATTACAACAGGTTTCTCGTTTAATCTGTCATCTAAAGAGAGGTTTTTTCAATGGCAAACAACAACGCAAAACAACTGGGCGAAGACTCCATAATCAAATTGCTCTGGAAGTTTTCTTCCCCTGCAATTGTAGGAATGATAGTAAACGCCATTTATAACATAGTAGACCGTATTTTTGTAGGACAAGCTGTAGGCGACAAGGCATTAGCAGCTCTCTCATTTTCATTCCCCTTCATGACCGCTATTATGGCGGCAGCCATGCTGGTGGGTCTTGGCGGCACATCTCTGGTTGCCATCAGCCTTGGCGAGGGCAACCACAAAAAAGCTTCTAACATTTTAAATAATGTATTCTTTTTCGCCATTGTCCTTGAATTTGTTGTGTCGGTTTGCGGCTACATATTCCTGAAACCCTTGCTCCGTATGTTTGGCACACCTGAAGGTGCAATCATGGACTACGCCACAGAATATATGAACATCGTGCTGGCAGGTTCTATTTTCCAAGGCATCGGTTTTTCTCTCAACGCTATCATACGCTCTGAGGGCAACCCAAAAATGGCAATGATAACAATGCTTGCCGGTGCAATTACTAATATAATCTTTGACTGGGTATTTACCATGGTGATACATCTTGGTGTTGCCGGTGCAGCCATTGCTACTGTTATGGGACAATTTGCAACAATGATTACCGTACTTATCTACTTCACCAAAAAAAGTTCCATCAAGCTGAACCTCAAAAGTTACAAGCCTGACTTTTCTCTGGTGTCAAAAATCATGTTCATCGGCCTTTCACCCGCCCTTGTTCAGCTTGCCATGGCAACGGTAAACATCATATATAACAACCTACTTATGAAATACGGCGGTGACATATCAGTGTCCGCATTCTCGGTATACAACAGCGCAATGACCATTGCATTTATGCCCATTTTCGGCATCAATCAAGGCGTCCAGCCCATTGTGGGTTACAATTATGGTGCAAAAAAATATGACCGTGTGCGCAAGACTATGAAATATGGCGTTATTGCAGCGACCACCTTTGTTACTTTTTGTTTCGTCTTGATTCAGTCATTTCCGGAACAAATCGTCCGCGCATTCAATTCCTCCCCCGACCTGATACGACTGGGAACACAGGCTCTTCGCACCAACACAATAGCATTTCCCGTGGTGGGTATACAAATCATATTTTCAAACTATTTTCAGTATATAAACAAACCAAAGGCATCCACCTTCCTCAGTTTGTCACGTCAATGCCTGTTCCTGATACCGTCCTTATTCATTCTTTCATCAATTTTCCATCTTGACGGTGTCTTTTATGCACAACCGGTATCCGACTTCCTTGCAGCCACCACCTCAGTTATCTGGGTGGGCATATCCCTTAAAAATCTGGGCAAGAACGAACTACCTTCCCCCACAAAGGAATGATAGCTATGAAAAAAGAACTACAAATCAAATGCCCTGCAAAAATCAATCTGACCCTTGATGTGGTAGGTCGCCGCAACGACGGTTATCACAATCTGTCCATGATTATGCAGACAATAAACCTGTTTGATATCATTAAAATATCGGTTTATGAATCACAAAGCACTCGCATCAGTTTGCTTTGTGAAAACAAGAACGTTCCCACGGATGACAGCAATCTAATTGTTAAGGCAGCAAAACTGTTCTTTGAAAAAAGCGGCATTTCTGCCGCAATCGAAATTCAGTTGGAGAAAAACATTCCCGTAGGTGCAGGCCTTGGCGGTGGTTCGTCAGACGCTGCAGGAACTCTCACCGCCCTCAACACGCTTTTTGACAATCCTTTGTCAAAAGAATGTCTCGCCCACATGGCAAAATCTTTGGGCGCTGATGTCCCATTCTTCTTAAGCGGCGGTTGTATGCTGGCAGAGGGAATAGGAGAAAAACTCTCACCCTTGCCTCCTCTCGAAAACGTCTTTATTGTTCTGGCAAAGCCTGAGATAAGTATTTCAACTGCTCATGTTTATAAATCCTTGGTCCTGGACGATTCAATCTGTCATCCTGACATAAAATCGGCAATCGACGCACTTCATCAGCAGAATGTAGACATGTTGGCCTCAGTGGCTGGCAACGTCCTGGAATCTGTTGTTACAAAGGAATACGATGTAATACAAGAATATAAATCAATTATGCGGGGCTTTGGCTCTGCCTATTCTCTTATGAGTGGCAGCGGTTCATCAGTTTTTGGAGTTTTTAAGGATAAGCTTTCGGCAGAAAAAGCACTCCGGAAATTTCTTTCAATCACACCCACAGCATATATGGTTTAAAAAAACAAAAAGGACTGTATCCTCTGATACAGTCCTTTTTTAATAACAAATATATATAACTATTTCTTGGTATATCCACCTTTTATCATGACAATTATGTCATTGTTTGCCTTTATTCCTCTGCCATCACTTACCGGAACAATAAGCAAATGATTGGAGGGCATGGGTGTTCCGTGAGCAAGGTCATACCCCGCAGTTGTATCCGCAATGCCGCCCTTTTCTGTGGCAATTACCGTAGCAGAACCCATTCTGAGTATAAGCTCCGCTCCGGCTGAACAGATTATCTCATCTCCGGCAGATGCCTCCACAACAACAAAACTTGCGGCTTCACCATTTCCACTGCCACCGTTTCCCAGTCCTGCAATCCGGCTTTCCACATACTTCTCAATCTTGGGCATAAGCACATCATCAACATACGACTTGGAAATAAGGGGGTCACCCTCTGTTCCCGGGTCTGCCAACACAACCGTAAACATAAGGCAAACCCCTAAAAGTGCAGCCACCGCTTTGATTTTAAACCTGTTCTTTTTCATTTTTATTCCCTCCAAACCAATATTTCAATACCTCACACCAGTCCAAAGCTTATCTCAAGTGCCTCGTTGACCCTTGTCATAAGTTCATCATCCAGATGCCCGATTTTTTCTTTAAGTCTTCTTTTATCTATGGTCCTGATTTGCTCTGCCAGCACAACAGAATCTTTGGACAACCCATATTCATTGGCATCAAGCTCAATGTGTGTGGGCATCTTTGCCTTGTTAATCTGTGAAGTAATAGCAGTTGCAATCACTGTGGGACTGTACTTGTTGCCTATATCGTTCTGGATAATAAGCACCGGTCTCACTCCGCCCTGTTCAGAACCAACCACAGGGCTCAAATCAGCATAATAAATATCGCCTCTTTTAATTATCACAATTATTCACGCTCCGCAAGATTTTGTTCGGCAATACAGAGTGCATCATTGTCAGATGCCACCGCCTCCTCTGCCAAACTCAAATTGATACGGGACATATCCTTGTAACCGTCAATCAAACTGTCATATGCCTTGCTGTCCGGACCTGACAATACAAAAACATCTTCTTTGGCTTTGCAATTTCCGTCCATCACAGCAATCCCCCTATCAATTTCACTTACATTATACGCAGCATAACCTGTCTGGGATAATCCGTAAATACCTCATTCAAAACCTATGTAGAGTATTTAACCGTTTTAACCACAGATATAATTAACTTTTTTCACGCTTTTGCCGTTTTTAATATAAATGCGGGGGACTCGTCTTCCTACAGCACATGTAACTTCATAGTTGATTGTGCCCAGCTTTTCAGCAATGTCATCCACCGTAACGTTCCGGTCTCCTTCACCGCCGAACAAGGTAACTTCGTCACCGACATTTATATTATTAACCTTTGTAACATCAATCATACATTGGTCCATACAAATTCTTCCTATCTGACTGACTTTTTCTCCGTCAATCAGCATTTCGGCATTGTTGGACAAATTCCGTGAATACCCGTCTGCATATCCAACAGGCACCGTAGCAACAGTCAACGGCCTGTCCGCTGTATATGTTCCGCCATAACTGAAAGTTGTACCCGAATCCACTCTTTTTATATGGCTTATACGGGATTTGAAAGTCATAGCAGGTACAAGCCTTATACTCTGTCGGTCAAATTCCTTTGACGGATACATTCCATAAATTATGATTCCCGCCCTGACCATATCAAGCTGCATATGAGGGAACTTCACCAATGCCGCACTGTTGCAGGCGTGCTTTACAGGAATTTCAATTCCTTTTTCCTTCAATTTTTCTATGCAATTCACAAATCTGTTGTATTGCATAACTGTATACTCTTCATTTTCAGCATCTGCTGTTGCAAAATGCGTAAATATTCCATCAATTTTAATTCCAGGCAGTCTTGAAATTTCCGCAATATCATGGCATGTATTTTCCAAATTTTCCTGACTGTCCACCAGAAAACCAATCCTTGACATTCCCGTATCAATCTTTATATGCACATTTGCCGTCTTTCCCATTCTGACAGCAGTTGCGGAAAGTTTCTCTGCAAATACCACATCCGAAACTGCGGGCATAATATCCAAATCAATAATGGTTTCAATATCTTCTTCAAAGGAATTCCCCAACAAGAGAATGGGAACGCGAAATCCTGCTCTTCTAAGTTCTTCAGCCTCGTCAACCAGTGCAACACCAAGGCAATCTGCCCCGTTTTCCAAAACAGTCTGTGCAATCTCCACAGCACCATGTCCATAAGCATTCGCCTTTACAATACCCATAAGATACACATTGGGTCTAAGGTGCTTTTTTATTTCCCTGACATTCTGTCCCACAGCATCAAGGTCAATCTCCACCCACGTTCTGCTCTTATCTCTCATTGCACCATTCTCCTACTCATCTGAATTCGCTCTCATCAATCTGGCAGTCTCTTGCGAACTCCTTAAACTCCACCTTCACCACCAGCTCTTTGTTTATATCATATGTCTCCATCCTGACAGGCAAAAATGTCTTGTTATCAATCCACAATCTCTCCATAAACTGTTTTTCATTCTTGCCACTTAAGTAACACTCCAACACAGTTGTTCCGCCGTCTGAATTTTTTGAAACATCCACCGCAGTCTCTTCACTTTTGAAGTACTCCTCAAAAAAATCATTTACAAACAAAACCCCATGTGCAAGTCCTGACCAACCTATCACTTCTTCATTATGTCCAAACCCTGATTTTATTACAAACTCTCCGTTTTTGCAGACATATCCGCTCCCTGCAATTTCCGCAGGTTCCATAACCTCCAGCAAAAACTCATCAGGTGCCGAAAAAAGTTGTTTGACCAGATACACATTCTTTGTTCTCTCATTGACCACAGTAACTTCCGCCACAGCACGAAAAGTCTCCATATTATTGTATCTTTTGTAAATCTCCTTATAAACATCATGCCCGTCAGAACCAC
>JAZRNA010000051.1:0-21460 GCA_045647945.1 Clostridia bacterium | reverse complement strand
CATTTAAAACAAAAAATGAAAAGCAAAAACAGAACTCTTTAGAATATCATCTAAATCGTTCTGTTTTAGTGTAACTTTTATTATGAATTTACATCATAAATATTATGAAAATTTATTCATCAACCAATCAACATAATCTATATCTATAAGTACCTCTTCCCTGTATCTAAAACTTCGTAATTTATGGCTTATTTCAAAAAATGAAATTCGTGCAACCCAACTCGAAAATCTGCACTGCCCATGATATTTATCAAGTATAATAAATGATTTCAGAATTATGTCTTGGCACAAATCTTCATATTCTTTCATCAACCTGTCGTATGTGGATAGCCCATTTCTTTTTATTCGGTCTAATATGATATACCTTATCTTTTCATAAGTTTCTTCATACAACATATTTAACGCTTTCTTATCTCCTCGTATTGCTGCTTCCTTCAACTGAAATTCTCTCAGTTTAAGCATGTCATTTTCATTAAATGCTTCAGCGCTAACAAGAATATCGCTTGAAATTGTTATTTGCCTTAAGTATTTCCTACATACATCCTCGTCAAATTCATATAGAAAAAATGTTTCGGTCACCTTGCGTTTGAGTGCATTATCGGATATTGTAATTGATTCTTTGCATATTCTGCTACCATGTTCGACCCTATTTGCGCACCTCCAAACGACTTCTGAATTTCTTCTTGTGATTCTTCTATAATTTGCTCCGCATATGCCGCAAACAATTTTTCCCGACAGAACGTCATTACTATATCTCGTTGTCTTTCTTGAACTATGTCCTTTTAAATCAACTGAGATATTTGTTCTTCGTTCTTTTTCTGCTTGAACTTTTTGAAAACAATTATCCGAAATAATCGGTTTATGATGTGCCTTAATAAAATATCTATCTAACTCACCATTATTTTTCACCTGTATTCCCGTATGAAAATCCTTGACAAATGTTTTCTGCCCTATAACGCTGCCTGTCAGTTTCTCGTTTGACAACAACTTTGATATTGTTTCACTACTCCATTTTTCTTTGCTTGTCGGAGATTTTATATTTTGCTTTGACAATTCCTTTGATATTGCTGATAGACTAAACCCTTTCAAATACCATGAAAATATATTGCGAACTATCTCTGCTTCATAATCATTCACTATGAGATTTCCAAACTCATCATTATCATATCCATAGCATTTTCTGTTATATAGTTTTGATTTTCCCGTCTTAAAACCATGTTTGATGCCAAATTTGATATTTTGACTTTTACCTTCACTTTCCGCCTCGGCAAAAATCAAAAGAAGTTCATAATTCACACTAGATGTCAATTGTAATAGCTTCATTCCTTCTTGTTCAAACCAGACATCTACACCTATGGTTTTTAAGTGTCGCAATATAAGAATGCCCTCATATAAATTTCTTCCAAATCTCGTTATCGATTTCACAAGAATGATATCTACTTTGCCAGCATCGCATTCTGACAACAATTCTTGCAGTCCATTTAGTTTATCAACTCTAAGACCGCTTTTTCTGTCAAAAAACACTCCTGCATAATCCCACATATAATTGTTTTTGATGTATTGATCATAATACTTTATCTGAGTATCCAAAGAAGATTCCTGTTCTTCATGCTTTGTACTTACTCTACAATAAGCTGCAACACGTCTTCTTCCAGGTTCAGCATTTGCTGATATTTCAATTATTTCCATTACTACATATTAAGCTTATATCCGACAAAATATCATTTATCAGATTATATTCGTGCTTTGTTTTTCTTGTTCTTCTAAGCTTTTCCTCCTGAACATTTTTAAAGGTTTCCACAGAAATAATAGCAGGATGAGAATTCGTTGTCAAATACTTATCTTCAAAACCTTTATTGACAAATTGAATACCGCATTCAGAAATGGTTTTCTGCAAAATGACTGCACCAATATATTTTTCATTAGAAAGAATTTTGTCTATTGCCTCTCTATTCCACTTATCTTTTCCTGTCGGCGACTTAATATTTAATTGGTATAATTCATCTGATATTTGTCCTAAACTAAAACCTGATAAATAACTTTCAAATATTTTTTTAATAATTATAGCTTTTTCTTCATCTATTATTAAATTTCCTTTTTCATCCTGTGTATATCCATAGCAAATTCTTTTTGCCATTTTGGATGTACCTTCCATAAATTGATTTCTTAAAGCATTTTTAATTTCAACGTTATATTTCATTATATAGCCTTCTTTCTTATTTTTTATATTTATTTATGAAAAAAACCATAATAATTTTTCAATTACTATGGTTTAATGAATATCTATTAACTTATTTATATAAAAAGCAACAAACCTGCTTCTTTTTGAAACAGGTTTGTCAACTTATCTTGGGTGCAGGGGCCGGATTTGAACCGACGACCTCCGGGTTATGAGCCCGACGAGCTACCAAACTGCTCTACCCTGCGATATCTAGTTTTCGTTAGTGGTGCCGGAAACCGGGATCGAACCGGTACGGGAAGTTAATCCCACAGGATTTTAAGTCCTGGGCGTCTGCCAGTTCCGCCACTCCGGCACGTGTGCACTGCTAACTGTGATATAATACCACATTTTATATACTTTGTCAATAGTTATTTATAGTTTTTTTGAAATTACTTGTGAAAAGTTGAAACTCCGGTGCCGTATAAAAATATACGGCACCATATCACTATTTTTAACTATTCATAAATGCCTTATACCCGCAATATGCCATATAAATATCAAACTTGCCGGCTACCTCATTTGGTGCGTGCATTGCAAGCAGAGGAACTCCGCAATCAATAACGTCAACATCCAGATTTGCAACAAATTGTGCTATTGTTCCGCCACCGCCGATATCAATTTTTCCCAATTCACCGGACTGCCATACCACGTCATTATCTTCAAATATACCTCGTATCTTTGCCATAAATTCCGCACTTGCATCACTTGAACCACTCTTGCCCCTAGCACCTGTATACTTTGTAAGAAGCAACCCTTCATTTATATATGCCGAGTTGTTTTTCTCATAAACTTCAGGGAAACTGGGGTCATATGCTGCACCCACATCCGCTGATAGGCACTGTGAGTTTGAGAGACATTCACGCAACATCAATTCGTTGTATTCACCACTGCAAAGGCTGCACACCTTTGCAAGTACATTTTCGAAATTACGAGACTGCATTCCCGTGTTGCCCATGCTTCCTATTTCCTCTTTGTCCACCAGCAAACAAACCGCAGTCTTTGCGGGTTTGTTGGTATCAATAATTGCTTTTAATGCCGTATATGCACAAACTCTGTCATCATGACCATATCCCGCAATCATACTTCTGTCAAAGCCCAAATCACGTGCAGCAAAAGCAGGTACTAATTCAAGTTCGCTGCTCATAAGGTCCGCCTCGCATATTCCATATTTTTCATTGAGCAATGACATCACGCCATACTTAACCTTTTCTTTTTCAGCATCACTGCAAGGGATATTCCCAACAAGGACATTGAGTTTTTCGCCCTCAAAAGCCTCAGAGAGTTTTTTGTTGCCATATCGACTGGCAAGATGAGGCAAAAGGTCGGGAATACAAAAAATCGGGTCACCGGCATCCTCACCAATAGAAATGTTTATAGCAGTTCCATCCTTTTTAACCACAACGCCATGAAGGGAAAGCGGGATATTATACCACTGATACTTCCTTATACCACCATAATAGTGTGTCTTCAAAAGTGCCATACCACTGTCCTCGTAAAGTGGTTGGGGCTTTAAATCAAGGCGCGGAGAGTCAATGTGTGCCCCCACAATATTTACTCCGTCAGTCACGGGCATTTTTCCAATAACAAACGCAATGATGCCTTTGCCTCTGTTAACAAAATAAACTTTATCTCCTGCATTAAGTTTCTTTTGTCCATCCAGAGCAACGAAACCTGCACCTTCAAGCATTTTAACCGACATATTGCAAAACTCTCTTTCAGTCTTTGCCACAGTTATTGCCTTTTTGTATTCTTCACAGAAATCAAACACATTGCTTTTTGTCTTGGTATCAATATCTGTAAACCCATTCTTTCTTTCATGAAACAAATTTTCTTTCATTGTTTTCCCCTCAATTCTTAAAAATTATCCTGTTTGTAAAGTCTATTATATAGTTCATAAGTCTTTGTGACCTTTTCGACATATCTCTTAGTTTCAGAATACGGTATATCAGAAAGTCCGCCCTCACCGTCTGAAAGACTCTCGTTTTTCAGCCATTTGTTTACATTTCCGGTTCCGCCATTGTATGCAGTAACCGCCAATTCCATATTATTATAAGTATCCATGAGCGAACTAAGATAATAACATCCCAACCTTATGTTTTTCTCCGGCTCATACAAATCCTCCGGTATATTATATCCAAATTCTCCTTTTGCATTACACTCTGCCGCTGTTTTGTCCATAAGTTGCATAAGTCCCTTTGCCCCTGCATTTGATATTGCATCAGAATTGAAATTGCTTTCCACCTTTATTACAGAATACACCAGATATCTGTCAAGTCCATATTCATCCGCAAAACTTTCAACAAACTCCTGATATTTCACCGGATAAATCCTTTTTAAAATAACCTCCCTGCCGTCTCCCACCAGAAAGTAAAGCAGAAAAACTGCCACGAGTATAAACAAAACAGGTCTTAAACACCCTCGTCTCTTTTTCACAATAAAAACCTCTGTTAAAATATTTTATGCACAAATTATAATAGACTATTCGCAAAATCTATTATCTTATCAAACCCACCGTTGTTCTCAAAACAAACATCCGCCATTCTCTTGTAATCGCTGTCTGTCAACTGTCTTTCCATACGCAGCAGCGCAGCATCACGGTCAACTCCATCACGTTCCATAATGCGTTTGATACGCACTTCTCTATCTGCCAGAACCGCAACAGTCAAATCACACTTAATGGGAAAGTCGCACTGGAACAAAAGGGGCACATCCAGCACAACAACAGGAGCCGTTGTTGCTTTAAGCTGTTTCTCCATCTCCTCAAAAATATATTTATGGGTGATTTGATTCAATTTTTTCAGCTTTTCGGGATTGTTAAAAACTATATTCCCCAGTTTTTTTCTCTCAAGCTCACCGTTTATATTTATAACTTTCTGTCCAAAGACCTCTGCAATTTCACAGAGTGCAGGCTTGCCCTTCTGTGTAACTTCACGGGAAATCAAGTCGGCATCAATTATCTGTGCCCCCAGTTTATTAAGCTCAGCACAAAGGGTGCTCTTCCCTGACCCTATTCCGCCGGTAATTCCGATTATTTTCATCTCTTGTTAACCACCCTAAACTCTACTTGGTATCATACCAGGTCTTTCCACTGCTCTCCTCAACCTTAAGAGGAACTGTAAGGGACACCGCATTTTCCATTTCTTCCACCAACAGTTTTTCTACTCTTTCCTTTTCTTCGGGCAACGCTTCCACAATCAGCTCGTCATGTACCTGCAAAATAAGTTTTGAGTCCAGTTTTTCATCCTTAAGTCGTCTGTAAACATTGACCATAGCAATCTTTATTATATCCGCCGCCGACCCCTGGACAGGTGCATTCATTGCAACCCTTTCGCCAAAGGCCTGGGTTATTTTGTTTGCTGACCTGAGTTCAGGGAGATACCGTCTTCTGTCAAAAATTGTTGACACATATCCTTTTGTTCTTCCGGCAGATACTGTATTTTCCATATACGCCTTTATAGATGGATATGCTGCAAGATAATCAGCAATGTATTGTTTTGCCTCTTTTATAGAAATTTTCAAATCCTGAGCCAAAGAAAATTCACCAATACCATAAACTATTCCAAAATTAACTGCCTTGGCACCAAAACGCATTTCCGGTGTAACATCAGCAATGGGCACTTTGAACACCTGAGATGCGGTCTGGGTATGAATATCTGTGCCACTCAAAAACGCATTTCGCATATTCTCATCATCCGCAATATGTGAAAGAACCCGAAGTTCAATCTGCGAATAGTCAGCATCCACAAGAACCCTATCACCCTCGGCAACAAACATCCGTCGCATTTCTCTGCCGCGCTTTGTTCTTACAGGGATATTCTGGAGGTTTGGTTCTGTGCTGCTAATTCTTCCCGTTGCGGTCACTGTTTGATTAAAGTTTGAATGTATGCGGCCTGTATACTTGTTGATTACCGGAATAAGTCCGTCCACATATGTTGACTGGAGCTTGGTGAGTGCACGATACTCCAGTATATTTTCTATAATAGGATGAACACCCTCCAGTTTTTTCAGCACATCTGCCCCTGTTGAATATCCTGTTTTTGTCTTTTTGCCGTGGGGGAGTTTAAGGTCTTCAAACAATACTGTACCCAGCTGTTTGGGTGAATTGATGTTAAATGACCTGCCTGCAAATCCATAAATCAGTTCTTCTAATCGAGCAATATCCACCCTAAGTTCATTGCCGAACTGAACCAGTGCATCTTTGTCCACAAAAACACCTGTATGTTGCATATCTGCCAAAACCTCAATAAGTGGAAGTTCTATATCATAATACAACCTTGTCTGACCGTTGTCGTTGATTTTCTTCTCAAACTCTCTCCACAGATTGAATATAGCAAACAGTTCAAAACCTTTATGGTCAAGTTTATCTCCATCACCATCAAAATCAAATGAAAGCTGACCATTTTCTTCTTCTGTGTTTGCTTTTGGTGCCGTAGTACCCAAAAATTCAAGCGCCAGTCCGTCAACATCATAAGCAGAACGCGACGGGTCAAGAATATAGGCTGCAATAGCAACATCAAAGGCGAGTGCCTTGTATTCAATGCCAAGTTTTTTAAGATACAAAACATCTTCCTTTACATCAAAACCTATCTTTTTGCAATCCTCTGACTCAAAAAACACTTTAAGTGTTTCAATATCAACATCTTTTATATACAAACTATTCCGGCCATCAACAGACAATGCCATATCCGCAGTATTCCCGTTTGCATACAACCTATAAGCCGCAGGCTGTGGGGTTGACGCAATATTTTTTATAGCAGAGACATCGGCTGTCTCACATTTTCCGTCAAAAATCAGCTCTTCCCTTTGTGCCACAGGCTGCAAATCCAGTTTTGAGAGGAATGATTTAAAATTAAGCCTTGTGAACATTTCAGCCAAAGCCTCTTTGTCATATTCGCGTATTCTGCAGTCCTCAACATCAAATTCCATGGGGACTTTTCGGTCAATTTCTGCAAGCTGACGGCTTAAGAAAGCTGCATCTCTCCCCTCTTCCAGTTTTTTCTTTACCGAGGGAGTAGCGTCTATTTCATTCAGTTGTGAATAGATATTGTCAATGCTTTTATACTTTTCAATCAGCGAAAACGCTGTTTTTTCACCTATGCCTTTGACGCCAGGAATGTTATCGGACGTATCACCCATAAGACCTTTTACGTCAATAAATTCCTTTGGGGTTACTGCATATTTTTCAAAAACCTCTTCAGCACCATATACCGTGGTTGTGGTACTGCCCATTTTTGATATAACCAGCTTTATTTTCACAAGGTCTGATGCAAGTTGCAAATCATCCTTGTCCCCCGTGAGGACAGAACACTCAATCCCTTTTTCCTCACAAATGGCAGAAACTGTACCAATAATATCATCCGCCTCATATCCGGGTTTTTCAAGGCACACACAGTTCATGGCACCAAGAACCTGTTTGGCAAGCGGCAACTGAACAAGAAAGTCCTCCGGTGCAGGCTTTCTTTGTGCTTTATACTGGTCATACATCTTGTGCCTGAATGTTTTTTCCTTAACATCAAAAGCAACACACAGATAATCCGGTGCATCTTCTTCAATGTTTTTGAATAATATGTTCAAAAATCCATAAACCGCATTTGTAGGTGTTCCGTCAGGTGCGTTGAGCATACGGATTCCGTAATATGCACGGTTTAAGATACTGTTTCCGTCAATTATAAGTAGTTTCTTCAATCTGAATCACATAGCCTTTCAATAAAGCATTAGGTATATTTTTACATCGGGAAATTATGTAAGTATTAAAGAATACTTTTGGCTTGCCTGCCAAAAGTATTCTTTCAGATACAATTATTCAGCAACGGATGTCCCCAAATCAGCATCCATAGGTGATGTGGGTATCTCTGTCATACCGTTTTTCTCTTCTTTTTTTGCCTTGATTGAATCTTTCATTTCAACAAGCTTATCAATAGCTGTAGGAACCATATCAAGAATTCTGTCGTATATGGTTGTGTTGGGATTTACAGGCATAAGTCTTATCTGACCTTTGCCAACAACCATAAACGCAACAGGTGTTATAGAAACACCTCCGCCTGCACCGCCGCCAAACATTGCCTGCTTGTCCGCAGGGGTTTTGTGTGCAGAATGGTCCGAGCCACCTACACCAAAGCCCAGTCCTACCTTTGAAATTGGAATGATAACTGTGCCGTCAGGTGTCTCTACAGGGTCTCCAACTATTGTATTTACGTCAATCATATCTCTGATGCTCTGCATCGCTGTGTACATCAAACCTTGGATTGGATGTTGTTCTGCCATTTTAATTTGCTCCTTTTCTTTGTTTATGTTTAAAAACCACTAATTTGCGGTTATCATTATCCTTTTCGTAAATGAAGAAACTTGAATCCACACATTATAATATGCACCAGCCGAATTCTGATTATTCCCTCAGCTTCAATTTCAAAAGCCTTTTCATTGAAACAAGGAATAAGGTCAACTTCGGGAAACTCTATGTTCAAAAACCTACACAAGAAAGCATATACATTGCCAATAAGCGTCCATATTGCACCGCAAATTATCCCTGTATGTGCCGCATCACCTGTGCCAAATCTGGAACGGATATATATGTCCGAAAACTCAACTTTACCTCCTGCATAATCCAGAACCGCCTCAACAATATCCTTTACATCATTGTACTGGCGTTTTGCCTTTTCAATTTTACCCAAATAAGTTTCTGCCGTCATTTCGCTGTTTTCGGATTCTTTACCGGTATCTTTATTTTTCTTATTCCTGAAGTTTCTTAACCTGTCATCATCCAGCGTATATTTGAAAAACAATGTTCTGAAAATTATCTTAAGTTTCCCGTTTTTGTATTCAATAATGATGTTAAGCTTGCGAAACAACAGGCACAACAAAAACGCCAGAATAACAAAAACTATAATTCCAAACCAAACCATCAAAAATCACCGTCTAAACTTAATCTACCACAGGCTCAAACTCCACTGGTTCTTCGTTGCCATTTCGAGTGTTATCACTGCCATCTTGCTCGTTGTTCTGCAACTCGGCCTCATCAGCACTTCGTTCCTCAAACTCGGGCAATTCCATTATGCTTTCGATACCAAAGCAACGCAGAAACTCTTCTGTTGTTCCAAAGAGCATAGGACGCCCGGGAGTATCAAGACGACCCACTTCCTCAATAAAGTTCTTTTCCAAAAGCTTGTTCACCAGACTGTCGCATGAAACGCCACGAATTTGCTCAATAACCGCACGAGTGACAGGCTGTTTATACGCAACAATCGCCAACACTTCCATGGCAGCATCAGACAAGCTTTGGCTTCGCCTTGGCTCTGCCAGTCTTGAAATATATTCCTGATAATCACGTCTTGTACACATCTGATACGAGTCCTCAAGACGTATTATCTGAAGTCCTCTTTTTTCTCTGTCATACTTGTCCGCCAAAGCGGTAAGAATTGCTCTGGTGCTTTTGATATCAATATCCAGTATATCCGATATTTTCTCCACATCCACGGCATCACCTGCCGCAAACAAAACACCTTCAATAATTGATTCTGCTTCTTTTAATTCCATATTTCCCCCAAAACAGGATAATATACCAATGATATTAATCCTCTAATTCTTCAAAATTAAAATTGTCATCGTCCGTAATCTTTGTCACCGAATATTCACCCTTGACATCTGTATCTTCAACAATAATTTTGTTCATTTTTATCATTTCAAGAACCGCCAGGAATGATGCAACGGCTTCCGGCTTTGATTTTACGCCCTTGAATATATCTTTGAATAACATTTTGCCGCGGCTTACAAGTCCATTCCATATTTTGCGCACTCTGTCTCTGATAGACACCTTTTCATGTCCCACAATGCCCGAAAAAGACCTCTTTGGTGGGGGCAGTTTGCGTTCCAGTTTTACAAACGACATTTTGTATGCTTCAAAAAGGTTTTCAAGGGTCATTTTTGAGTAATTCATTTGTGCCGGCGGCCGTTCAATGACATCCGGCAATTTAAAAAACAACCCTGCATCTGCATTCTCGTGTTCTCTAAAAAAATCTATACTTTCCTTTATCTGCTGATATTCCAAAAGGCGACGCACCAACTCGGTCCTTGGATCTTCTTCCTCGTCTTCGTCATCTTTGGGCAAAAGCATCCTGGACTTTATCTGAAGAAGTGTTGCCGCAAGCACCAAAAATTCACTGGAAACTTCCAAATCCATCTGTTCCATTTGACGCATAACCTCAAGGTATTGGTCAAGAATGGTTGCAATGGGGATATCATAGATACTAACTTTATTCTTTTTTATAAGCATGAGAAGTAAGTCAAGTGGTCCCTCAAATGCATCTAGCTTAAATGAAAGCTGTTCCATTGTGTTGCTCCTGTCCTTTTCTAAAGAAATGGTATAAGTCCAATAACAAAATCAAATCCCCTAAGGATAAGATTAGCAAGTCCATTTAACAATCTGCTGAAGATTGGTGTATTTATCAACAAAATCAGCACAATAAACCCATATTGTTCATACTGCATTATTTTGAAATAAACTCTTGCCGGTAAAACCGCATTTAGAATTTTGGACCCATCCAGAGGCGGTATCGGTATCAGGTTGAATACAGCAAGACCTATATTCATGGAAATCAGGGTATAAAGCAAAATAACAACAAGGCTGAACGCCCTGTTTATAACCAGGTTTGCACCGACAGGTATTTTGTAGATTATATTAAGCATAAGCAGTGCAATAAATGCTACAATCAGATTGCTCAGCGGTCCTGCCACAGATGTCCAGACCATTCCTGATTTAAACTTGCCTGTTTTGAAATTTCTGGGATTAACCGGCACAGGCTTTGCCCACCCAAACCCAAACAAAAAGAGGCACAACGCACCAATAGGGTCAAGGTGGCTCATTGGGTTTATATTAAGTCTGCCCATATATTTTGCGGTTTCATCGCCCATCTTGTATGCAGCATATCCGTGTGCAAATTCGTGAATAGAAAGTGAGAAAAAAACACACAGAGCAGTTATCAAAAGTTCTGCTATTCCAATCCAACCGTTTCCAAACCAGTTATAAATCCTGCTCATAATAAATCCGTCTTCTCCTTTATGCTGTTTTGTGTCAAAACCACATAGTCATACTTATTTTACATATTACCATATTTTTTCTGTTTTGTCAATAAATTATGTCCTCTCTCAATTTTGATATTACCCTATTTTTCTATCTTAAATACCCACAAAATAAATTCGCAAAAAAACAATAATTTTCCCTTAAATCTATTGACTTATATGGTGGTTTGTGATATCCTTTCCTCGTAGAAAAATTTGGCTGAAATAGGGCCTTATCCGGAGGTAATTTACCATGGCAATACCAGTACCAAAAAAGTACATAGCAGATTTTGAAAAAATGGGTTTTGGAATGTTTGTCCACTTTGGACTTTATTCACAGCTTGGACGCGGCGAATGGGTTTTCAACACAGGAGAACAGCCAATGTCTGAATACAAAAAGCTTATGGACACTTTTACAGCAGAAGACTTTGACGCTGAAGAAATTGTCCTTATGGCAAAAAGTGCCGGTTGCAAGTATATAACTCTTACAACCAGACACCACGAGGGCTTCTCACTTTTTGACACTTGCGGTCTCAGCGACTTTGATTCAATGCATGCTCCTGCAAAGCGCGATTTGGTTCGCGAATTTGTTGATGCGTGCAACAAGCATGGTATTGTTCCTTTCCTCTACCACACACTCCTTGACTGGTACAATACCGATTACGAAAATGATTTCCCCGCATATCTTAAATATTTGAGAGATAGTGTTGAACTTCTTTGTACAAAGTACGGCAAAATCGGCGGCCTCTGGTTTGATGGTTGGTGGGACAAAAAGGATGCTGACTGGGAATTTGACAAACTCTACGAAGTTATCAGAAAGAATCAGCCCGAAGCTATGATTATAAACAACACAGGTCTTTCTGCCCGTGGTGAAGTCGGTCACCCAGAGATTGACTCAATAACATTCGAACAAGGAAGACCTACCCCTATGAACAGAGAAGGTATGCCAAAATATTTGGCCAGCGAAATGTGCTACACCGTAAATGACCATTGGGGCATCGGTGCAAACGATTTTAACTACAAATCACCAGGCGAACTTATTGATGCACTTTGTCACTGCAGAAAGGTTGGGGCAAACTACCTCCTTAACATTGGTCCCTCTGCACAGGGCGGCATTGACCCATTCCAGAAAGAACTGTTTAAAATAATAGGCAAGTGGATGGCTCTTTTTGGTGAAGCAATTTATGAAGGTAAACCATATCACTCATACGGAATAAATGAGAAAAACTTTATTCTTAAAGGCGATGGTGTTCTTTACTTCTTCTTCCCCGACCTTGGCAAACGCACAATGCAGCACGTTACAGTTGAAGGCAAGTTCGCAGGAGCATACTGCTTTGGCGATGTGGCAGACAAGATTAAGTCTGTTGAGTGGATGGACGATGGTGAAGTATTGGGCTTTACACAAAATGATACGTTGCTTGCAATTCAGGCAGAAGGTTTCCCATATGGCAAATCTTGTTGTGTTCGTGTTGCAAAAGGTGTAATTGCTGATTAGTTCATGCAACACAAAACCCACAGGGCGACTGCCCTGTGGGTTTTTTATTTTATTTATTCAACTTCAATCATACCATAATCACCATCTTTGCGTTTGTAAACAATGCAGAGTTTCATGGTCTCTGCCAAACGGAATATAAAGAAATCATGGTCAAGCATGTTCATTTGAAGAACCGCTTCTTCTGCTGTCATCGGCTTTGATTCAATCTTCTTTTTCTTTATGATGTTAAAGTCTTTCTCCTCAACTATGCTTTCCGCATCCTCAACAACAGTATCATATTCTTCTATACCAGGTTGACGCAGATGTTTGGCAAGTTTGGTCTTGTTTTTTCTTATCTGGCGGTCAAGTTTCGCCAGACAATCATCCGTTGCGGCAATCAAATCTTTGTTTTGTGCTTCAGCTCTGAAGACAAAGCCTTTATTCATGAATGTAATTTCCAGAACAATGTCGTTTTTCTGTTCAGCGATAAGGATTTTACATTCCAAATCTTCTTCAAAAAACTTATCAAGTTTTTTAACTTTGCTCAGCAATTTTTCCTTTCTGCTGTCCGACAATTCTACCTTTTTGCAAATTACGTTGTACTTCATTCTTCTTGCCTCCATTCTGATAAACTAACCCGAAAATAGTGATCCTATTTTCTTGATTCAATTATACATTATTTTTACAACTTTGGCAAGTATTTTGTTGCATTTCAACTATATTTAACTATATATAGTGTCTATGTCAATAACTGCATTAAATCTTGTGTCTATCTCCACTAATTTTGATGCTATTGTTCTCTTTAGTCCATCAATATCGTTATAATCCGCTGGAACCTCAATATCAAATATCAGGTTAATATTATTTATTCCGTCAACCATTCTGAAATCATGAATATTCATTCTCTCATCAATGTCTTTAACTATTTTCTGTACAGCAACCCGGTTTTTTGAAGTATACTCGCAATCAACAGATATAGGGTCCATATGAATAACTATATGAATTCCCATTTCATCGCTTATTTTGTGTTCCAACGCATCAATAACTTCATGAATTTTAACAACGTTGCAGTTATCCGGAACCTCCGCATGAACAGATGCCAGAATACGTCCCGGACCATAATCATGAACTATTAAATCATGAACACCAACTATCCCTGGTGTGTCCATAACCATACTCCTTATTTTGTCTGTCATTTCTTTTGCCGGAGGTGTACCCAACAACACTCCAATGGTATCCTTTGATATACCAAAACCTGATAACATTATCATTATTGACACAACCGTTCCCACAATGCCATCAAGGATTGGAAAGTTTACGAACTTAGTAACAATAGCTGTCACAATTACCGCTCCGGTTGCCACAACATCATTAAGATTGTCCTTTGCCGCCGCCAATACCACCCCGGAATTTATAGCATTGCCCAGGCGCTTGTTATATACATACATTCCAAATTTAACGGGAATTGAAATGCACAAAATCCCAAGGAGCAATGGAGAAATATGAATTTCTTCCGGATTTAAAATTTTTTGCAACGATGTTTTGAATAGTTCAAACCCAACCAGTAAAATTATGAATGATACAATCAGGGAAGAAATATATTCATAACGTCCGTGACCAAATGGATGTTCTTTGTCCGGTTTTCTCTGGCTTAATTTTGTACCAATAATTGTAACAACCGCCGAGCCTGTATCCGAAAGATTGTTGAATGCATCAGATATAATAGCAATACTCTTCATTGATGCACCCACCATAAATTTTAGCACAAACAAAAACAAATTGCCCACAATGCCCCAGATACCTGCAACCATGCACGCCTTTATGCGTTCTTCAGGATTTGCTATTTCTTCAGCATTCTTTTTAGTTAATGACTTTGACAACTTCCTTTACCTCCAAGTTATTGCACTTTTTTAACACAATCTTCTCCCAGAATTTCTTTCAACTCTATGGCAAACCTATCATCCTTTACCCACATTCCCTTTGGTGCCTGCAAGGTAACTTTTGTATCCTCATAATAGATAATAACCGGTACTCCACCATATGTTCCGTCAAGGAGCCCCTTTATCCTGTCAAGTTTTTCCTTTTCGTATGACTTCAGCTTTAGGTACAATTTCTTGAAATCAGGTGTTGTTGTTTCAAGTGTTTCAATGTTTTCAAGGCGTATTTTTGTAGGTTTTTCTTCCTGAACATCCAAATTACCTTGGATAAGACAAATATTTTCTTCTTTAAGTACATTTTCAAATCGTTTCACTTGAGACGGAAACACCAGTACCTCTATTTCACCTGTCAAATCTTCAAAGGTAAGATATGACATAAGCTCACCGCGTTTTGTAAGCTGGTCTCTTCGTTTTGAAATCATACCGCCAATTTTGACTTTCATGTCCGACGCAAATTTGTTGTTTTCGTTTTCTGTAATCTCCAAAACGTTTGTGCTGGAATTATTGGCTATCACATTCTCAAGTCCATCAAGAGGATGACCTGAAACATATACACCAAGGTACTCCTTTTCAGAATTAAGCAATTCACGTTTTGGGAGTTCCGGCATTTCAGGGAAATCATCCACAGCGTCCATATTTTCTTCAAACATACTGAAAAAGTCAAGTTGTCCGGACACCGCATTCTTCTGTTCCCTGACTGCTGAATCAATGACATTTTCATACACGTCAAGCAGTACAGAGCGTTTAAGATTAAGACTGTCAAAAACGCCGCTTTTTATCATGGATTCAACCAATCTTTTGTTAAGCTTTTTGTCCGACATCCTCTGACAGAAATCCTTGAAAGACGAAAAAGTACCGTTCTTCCTGCGTTCCTCTGACATATCGTCAATAAATGCAGAACCTACATTCTTGATTGCCGCAAGTCCAAAACGTATATCCTTTCCGTCAGGAACAAAACTGCTATAACTTTTGTTTATGTCCGGAGGCAACAGATTTATACCCTGTTTTTTTGCAGAGGCTATGTATTTTGTTATTTTTGTAGAATTGCCTAGCACACTGGTAAGAACAGCAGCATAAAACTCTGTAGGATAGTGGCATTTGAGCCATGCCGTCTGGTAGGAGACAAACGCATATGCTGCCGCATGTGATTTGTTGAATGCATATTTTGCAAAGTCCATCATCTCATCAAATATGGTTATTGCGGTTTTTTCGTCAATGCCGCGGGCTATTGCTCCCTCAACCTCCATCTGACCATTTTCATTCTTTACGCCATACACAAAGTTCTTTCGTTCCTGTTCCATTACCTCAGTCTTCTTTTTTGACATAGCACGCCTTACCAGGTCAGCACGACCAAGGGAATATCCGCCAAGTTCACGAACAATCTGCATAACCTGCTCCTGATAGACAATACATCCGTAGGTTACATTGAGTATTGGCTCCAAAAGCGGATGCTTATACTGTACTTTTCCGCTGTTTTTGTTGGCAATGTATTGAGGGATGGAGTCCATTGGTCCCGGTCTGTAAAGTGAAATTCCAGCAATAATATCTTCAATGGTTGAAGGTTTGAGTTCTTTCATGAACTCCTTCATTCCCCCGCTTTCCAACTGAAAAACCCCGTCCGTATCGCCATTTGAAATCATTTTGTATGTATCAGGGTCTGACATATCAACACTGTCCATATCAATATCTATTCCATGAGTCAGTCTTATATTCTCAACTGCATCACGAATCACCGTAAGGGTTCTGAGCCCCAGAAAGTCCATTTTAAGAAGTCCTAATCTCTCTATGGTTGTCATGGTAAACTGAGTGGTTATAACGTCCTCGTTTCTTGAAAGTGGTACGTATGTCTGGACCGGCTCACGGGTTATTACAACACCTGCCGCATGAGTAGAAGTATGTCTGGGAAGTCCCTCAAACTCAGACGACACATCAATCAGTCTTTTCACCTGAGGGTCGGTTTCATACATAGCCTTTAGCTGATTATTTTCCTCCAACGCACGCTCTATGGTTATATTAAGTTCGTTTGGTATCTGTTTTGCCACGCTGTCAACGAAACTGTATGGCATATCAAGGGCACGGCCTGTATCACGTATTGCAAGTTTTGCCGCCATTGTTCCAAAAGTTACAATCTGTGCAACCTTGTCGGTGCCATACTTTTGAATTACATAATCAATAACTTCGCCACGGCGTTCATAACAAAAATCAATATCAATATCCGGCATGGTTACACGCTCAGGATTCAAAAATCTTTCAAAGATAAGTTCATATTTTATAGGGTCAATATTGGTTATTTCAAGGCAATATGAAACAATGCTTCCCGCCGCACTTCCTCTGCCGGGGCCAACCATAATTCCATTTTTACGCGCAAAATGAATGAAATCCCAAACAATCAGAAAATAATCCACGTATCCCATTTCTTCAATTGTTTTAAGCTCATATTCCAGTCTTTCAGTCATTGATTTGTCTGCATCAGGATAACGTTTTTCAAAGCCTTTAAAACATAATTCCCTCAAATATTGTGGGGATGTATATCCTTGGGGCAGGTCGAACTTGGGAAGATGCAATTTGCCAAACTCAATATCAACATCGCACATATCCGCAATTTTTTGAGTGTTTTCTATTGCTTCGGGAATGTATGAAAAAAGCTCCGTCATTTCCTCCTCGGACTTTACAAACATCTCCTGTGTTGACATCTTCATTCTGCCTTCATCGTTTATGGTTTTCCCCATCTGGATACACATAAGGATATCCTGAAATTCCGCATCTTCACGACTTACATAATGTATATCATTGGTGGCAACAACACCCAAATCAAGCTCCCGTGCAAGACGAACAAGCTCGCGGTTGAGCATTTTTTGTTCAAAAATTCCATGGTCCTGAATCTCTATAAAATAATTTTCTTTGCCGAATACATCAATAAACTCAAGCGCTGATTGCTTTGCCTCCTCATAGTTGCCATTGAGGATTTTTTTGGACAGCACACCAATCATACACGCACTCAGGGCAATGATTCCCTCACTGTTTTGCCTGAGGACTTCCATATCGATACGGGGCTTGTAATAAAACCCCTCCACGTACCCTATTGATACAATGTTCATCAAATTCTTATATCCAATATTGTTCTTTGCCAACAAAATAAGATGGGAACTTGCAGAATCAAGTTCATGGGTTTTGTCGTGTCTGCTGCGGGCAGCAACATATACCTCACAACCTAAGATTGGCTTGATTCCTATACTTTTTGCATATTCATAAAAATCAATAACACCAAACATACAGCCATGGTCAGTTATAGCCATTGAGGTCTGACCCAGTTCCTTTGCTCTGTTCAGTATTTTTTTTATTGTTCCCTCACCATCCAGCAAACTGAACGCCGTGTGTGTATGTAAATGTGCAAATGCCATATTCTCACATCCTTTGTGCTTTGGTTTTTAAAGGTCTTCTGCCATTGACAAAAGTTTTTTAAGCCTGTGGTTTACCCCCGATTTTGAAAGGGGTGGAACCAACTTCTTTCCCAGTTCATCCAGACTCAAATCCTTGTTATCTTTTCTCAAAACAGCCACCTCTTTTAGTTCATCCGACAAGTTGTCCAGTCCTATACGCTCCTCAATTTTCTCGATTGCCTGAATTTGCTTTATGGCAGCAGTTATCACCTTGTCCATATTGGCGGTTTCGCCGTTTGCAGTGCGGTTGAAGTCGTTTCTGACTTCACGCTCAATCTTTACATTAAGCACTTCCATCTGGGCACCGAAAGCACCCATGTGGGTAAGCACGTCACATATTATGTCACTGTTTTTTGTATACAAGACAAAACAATTTTTCCGTTCAACAGACCTTAATTTCAAATCCATTTCATCAAGGAGAATCTTGAATCCGTCATGGATTTTTTTGCTGTGGGTAACAAACTCCATATTATAATTTTTGTAGGGGTCAATCACAGTTCCCCCGCCCAGAAAAGCTCCCCTCAAAAACGCATCTCTGCAACACTCGTTTTTCGCAACGGTCTCTGCAAATCCCGTCTTTGCAGTTTCATATTCAACTATTTTCTTAAGGAGTTTTTTGTCCGATAAGGTACAGAAAAAGCTGTTCTTCAATTTCTCAACCTCAACAGACACACCCAGGCATATCTTTACAAGTTCAGCAAACCGTTCTACACCTTCCCGACTCTCAAGGGAAACTCTTATCTCATACCCTTTAAATCGTCCTGCAAACATTATTATTCCCATCATTTCTGCTTCGCAGCAGCAGAGTTCGCCCATTTCAAGTCTACAAAGACTTTCCTTTGTTTTTAATGAAAAAGATTTCATTTTGTGGCTCACTCCTTTCAAACAGAAATTAAATATTTAAAATTCGCCTATCATTTTTACTTCGGGTTCCAGCATAACGCCCGACATTTCAAAAACAGTTTTTTTCACATACTCAATCAATTCAAGGACATCTCTGGCTGTGGCACCGCCTTTGTTTATAATAAATCCCGCATGTTTTTCCGAAACCTGTGCTCCACCAATGGTATAACCCTTGAGCTGTGCCTGTTCAATAAGCCCCCCTGCAAAGTACCCCGCAGGTCTTTTGAACGTACTGCCCGCACTGGGTTTTTCCAATGGTTGCTTGGAAACGCGGCGTTGAGTGTAGTCCCCAATCAATGCCTTTATTTCCTCTTTATCCGCCTTTTTCAGTCTGAGTGTACAACCAAGAATAACATAATCATTTTCAGAGAAAACACTTTTTCTGTAACCAAATCCGCATTGACTGGCTGACATTTCAAAAATATTGCCTTCTGCATCCATATATTCAACAGTTTCAACAACTTCGCTTATTTCATGCTCATATGCCCCTGCATTCATAAACAAGGCACCGCCCACGGTTCCGGGAATTCCCGATGCAAATTCAACACCCGAAAGACCTGCTGCCAATGCTGCATTTGACAACTTGGAGAGCAAAGCACCGCTTTGTACATATATTCTGTCACCCTGAACATTTATGTCGTCCATCTTTTTGTAAAGGCATATAACAATCCCTCTTATACCTTTGTCACCTACCAACAAGTTTGAACCATTGCCCAAAATAAAACAGGGCAACTTCTCTGTCTTGACCAACTTCAGAACCTCTGCAATCTGTTCTTTTGTTTGTGGCATAAGAAACCAATCTGCCGCTCCGCCTATTTTAAATGTAGTATGCTTGCTCATAAGTTCGTTTTGCAAAACATTCTCTGCACCAAGAATTTCTTCAAAAACCTTACGCATAACGATCCTTTCTGTGGGATAGAACTCCGCCACAACCGACTATTTTCCTATACATTCTATGAATATCCCGACCCTTGAATTCATGGAACTTTCAATGATTAATCCTCATCGTCACCAATATGTTCCATAAGTCTGTTATTAAGTTCTTCTGCCGCATTATAACCCATGCGACGCTGTCTGTTGTTCATTGCCGCAATCTCAAAAATAACTGCCAGATTTCGTCCGGGACGGATAGGAATGGTCAGTGACGGCACATTGATACCCAATATCTCGGTATAGTTGTCAACCAAACCCAGACGGTCATACTGTTTGCCCTTTTGCCATACTTCAAGTTGGATCACCAAATCAATCTTTTCAGTATCCTTAACCGCACCCATACCAAATATCTTCTTTACGTCAATAATACCTATACCACGCATTTCAATGAAGTGACGAATTATCTCCGGTGAACTGCCAACCAAAGCCTTTGAAGATACACGTCTTATTTCAACAGCATCATCTGCCACCAGACGATGACCTCTCTTCATAAGTTCAACAGCAGCCTCACTCTTTCCTACTCCGCTTTCACCTAATATAAGTACACCCTCGCCATACACCTCAACCAAGACACCATGTCTTGTAATTCTGGGGGCAAGTTCTACATTAAGAAACGCAATAAGGGCACTCATAAAACTTGATGTTCCCAAGGCTGTTCTTAAAATGTTTATCTCGTATTTTTTTGCAATTTCCATCATCTCCGGGAAAATCTCCATCTCCCTGGTGACAATAGCAACTGGAATTTTCCTGCTGAAAAAGTTATCGATACTTTTATATCTCTCCTCTGATGTCATGCCAGCAAGATAAGTATTTTCAACCATTCCCAATACCTGTATTCTTCTGGGGTCAAAATAGTCAAAAAATCCCGCAATCTGGAGTCCGGGACGGTTTACGTCTGTTGTTTCAATCAGAGTGTTTTCATTAGGAACATAAATTTCCTCTAGTTTGAATTCTTTAATTATTTTACTTAATTTAACTGTAAATTCCGGCATTTTATCCACCTCTGCTAATGCATTTTTAGTGCAGAAACATTGTCTGCATAATTTCTCAATTATAGTATAACACATTTTGCCACATTTGCAAATAGATATAACAAATTTTCTCACCAGAAATATTCTCTTTTTGTATTGACTTTTTTATTCCTTTGTGTTATTCTATTTCAAGTGGTTTTATTTGGTCCGGTAGTTCAGTTGGTTAGAATGCCAGCCTGTCACGCTGGAGGTCGTGGGTTCGAGCCCCATCCGGATCGCCAATGCTGCCTTAGCTCAGTAGGTAGAGCACTTCCTTGGTAAGGAAGAGGTCGGCAGTTCGATCCTGCTAGGTAGCTCCATTGAAAAAAGACACTCTTAAGGGTGTCTTTTTTTATTCTATTATCAAATCTTCAATTACATCCTGCATATGTACAGTATCAACACAATATAGATTAAGCATTTCTGTAATTCCTTCTGCCATCTCTCTGTCACAACTGACATCATCAACAAAGTTTTTATCATCCCAA
>JAZRNA010000050.1:0-7600 GCA_045647945.1 Clostridia bacterium | reverse complement strand
GAGTCAGTGGCAAAACCTCTTGCGTACTACCACAACAACCTTTACAGCACAATCAACCTTTGCGAACTTATGAGCAAGTATAATGTGAAAAAACTGGTGTTCAGTTCTTCCGCAACAGTTTACGGCAAGCCTGAAAGTGTTCCCATTCGTGAGGACTTTCCTCTTTCCTGCACCAATCCTTATGGCAGAACAAAATTAATGATTGAAGAAATCCTCAGGGATTTGGCAGTTGCAGATGATGAGTGGGATATTGCACTTCTTCGTTATTTCAATCCCGTTGGTGCACATGAGAGCGGACTTATCGGTGAGGACCCACAAGGCATTCCCAACAACCTTATGCCCTATATTTCACAGGTTGCGGTTGGAAAGCGTGATTATATCCATGTGTTTGGCAATGACTATGACACACCTGACGGCACAGGTGTGCGTGATTACATCCATGTGATTGATTTGGCAGACGGACACCTGAGAGCGTTGGAGAAGATTGAACAGCACGTAGGGGTTGTGACATATAATCTGGGCACAGGTCAGGGTTACAGCGTGCTTGATATGATAAAGGCTTTTGGCAAGGCATGTGGCAGGGAACTTGATTACAAAATCGAGGCAAGACGCCCCGGAGATATTGATGCATGCTATGCAGACCCCAAGAAAGCAAGAGAAGAAATCGGCTTTGTTGCCAAGAAAACTCTTGAGGACATGTGTGCAGACACATGGAGATGGCAACAGCAGAACCCCAATGGTTACAAAGGCTGATTTTTAAGCTAATTTTTCGGAAGGAAAAAACAGAATGAACGAGTATCAGAAGAATATACGTAATTTTTCGATCATTGCACATATTGACCACGGAAAATCTACTTTGGCAGACCGTCTGCTGGAGGCTACCGGTTCGCTGACAAACAGAGAGATGCAGGACCAGATTCTTGACAATATGGAGCTTGAACGTGAAAGAGGTATCACCATCAAGGCACGTGCAGTCAGACTTTTGTATTCTGCAAAGGACGGCCAGAAGTATGTACTCAACTTGATTGATACCCCCGGCCATGTTGACTTCAACTATGAAGTGTCAAGGAGCTTGGCTGCGTGTGAGGGAGCGGTGCTGATTGTTGATGCAGCACAGGGAATTGAGGCACAGACCCTTGCAAACACTTATCTTGCGCTAGAGCATGATTTGGAACTGGTGCCCGTAATCAACAAGATAGATTTGCCCTCGGCACAGCCTGATGTTGTGCAGCAGGAGATTGAGGACGTTATAGGCATTGAGGCGGAATCTGCACCAAGGATTTCTGCAAAGAATGGCATCAACATTGATGCTGTGCTGGAAAGAATTGTAGAGGCAGTACCAGCACCCAAAGGTGACGAAAGTGCACCCCTTAAGGCGTTGATTTTTGATTCATACTATGACAGTTACAAAGGCGTTATTGCCTATGTGCGTGTGATTGACGGCAAAGTGCGTGTTGGGGATCTTATAAAGATGATGGCGACAGGCAGTACCTTTGACGTGGTTGAAGTGGGATACCTTAACCCGATGGGTATGCTCCCTGCAAAAGAAATCAAAGCAGGGGAAGTTGGTTATATTGCGGCAAGCATCAAGAATGTCCGTGATGTGCGCGTGGGCGATACTATTACAACCAAAACAGGCGGAGCGAATGAACCTCTTCCCGGCTATAAGGAAGTAAAACCCATGGTTTATTCCGGTGTCTATCCCGCTGATGGTGCAAGATACAACGATTTGAGGGATGCCCTTGAAAAGCTGCAGCTCAACGATGCGGCACTTCAGTTTGATGCAGAGACATCGGTGGCTTTGGGATTTGGTTTCCGTTGCGGATTTCTGGGACTTCTTCATATGGAGATTATTCAGGAAAGGCTTGAAAGGGAGTATAACCTCGATTTGGTTACCACAGCACCCTCGGTTGAGTATCAGGTGTATAAGACTGACGGAACCATGCTGACCATATCCAATCCCACAAACCTGCCTGAAACACAGGAAATTGATTATATGATGGAACCTATAGTTGCGGCAAATATTATGACTCCAAAGGAATTTGTGGGCAGCATTATGGAACTTTGTCAGGAACGCAGGGGAACATATATTGACATGACATATCTTGATGAAAACCGTGTAACCCTTAGGTATGAATTACCCCTCAATGAGATAATTTATGACTTTTTTGATGCTCTCAAGTCAAGAACCAGAGGTTATGCATCTTTTGATTATGAAATGAAGAATTATCAAAAGTCCGATCTTGTGAAACTTGATATACTCCTTAATGGGGACATGGTTGACGCACTTTCCTTTATTGTGCACAAGGAAAAGGCATATGCAAGGGGCAGAAGAATTGCTGAAAAACTGAAAGAGTCAATTCCCCGCCAGCTTTTTGAAATTCCCATTCAGGCGGCGGTGGGCAACAAAATCATTGCCAGAGAGACTGTCCGTGCAATGAGGAAAGACGTTTTGGCAAAGTGCTACGGCGGCGATATTACCCGAAAGAAGAAACTGCTTGAAAAGCAGAAAGAGGGTAAAAAACGTATGCGTCAGGTTGGCTCGGTTGAGGTGCCTCAGGAGGCGTTTATGTCGGTGCTTAAACTGGATTAATTTGTTATTTAAAAGGTGATTTATATGAATTCGGGGCTTTATGTTCACGTTCCATTTTGCAAGAGCAAATGCGGATATTGTGACTTCAATTCCTATTCAGGGAGAGAAGATTGTATTGCCCCGTATTTTTGTGCCTTGAATCAGGAAATAAAGATTATGTCAAGGCGGCATCCCCTTTCGGCAGATACAATATATTTTGGCGGTGGAACGCCCAGCCTTGTGGAGCCAAAGCGTATTATTGAAACCCTTGAGAATATTCGTGACCAATATTCTGTCGCTAAAACCTGCGAAATAACAATGGAATGCAACCCCGGAACAATCGGTTTTGAGGGGTTAAAACAGTTGCATAATGCCGGAATAAACCGCATAAGCATGGGACTTCAGTCGGCTGACAACAGACTTCTTAAAGTTTTGGGCAGAATACATACACTGGAAGATTTTAAACGGTGCTTTGACAACGCAAGAAAGGCGGGGTTTGGCAATCTTTCCATTGACCTTATGTATGGATTGCCTGACCAGACAATAACAGATTGGCGCAACACGCTCCAGCGGGTTGCAGAGTTTGAGCCGGAGCATATCTCTTGTTATTCCTTGAAAATTGAAGAGGGAACACCCTTTGCCTCACAGAAATTAGATTTGCCCGATGATGATGCTGTAGCAGATATGTATGACATGGCGGTAGAGTATCTTGCAGGCAGAGGATATGATAGATACGAAATCTCAAACTTTGCAAAACCGGGCAAAGAGTCAAGGCACAACCTTAAATACTGGGAATGCTGTGACTTTTTGGGGTTTGGTGCAGGGGCATATTCCTGCGTAGATGGAGTCAGATTTTCTAACCACACGGATATTGGCAAATATATCAATGCTATTGACACCAAACATGATGCAAGATGCTTTGAAGAAGAGCTTTCGGAATTTGATAAAATGAGTGAGTTTGTTTTTCTGGGATTACGTTGCAAAGGCGGAATTTCTGAAACAGAGTTTGAAAAGAGATTTAACAAGAAAATTGACCAGGTGTTTGGCGATGGAATAAAGAAGTATACAGATTTGGGGTTTTTGTTAAGGGAAAAAGACAAAATAAGGTTTTCGGAGAAAGGGTTTTTTGTGAGCAACACAATTCTTGCTGATTTTGTTTAAAAAAGCCTTGATAAAAAGGGCAGATTGTGGTATCATCTTAAAGTAAAGTTTATGCCTCTCCTTAGGAGGGGCTTGTAAGAAACGTTTATAAAGTTAATAAAAAAAGTAAATCATATGCCTCCGTAGTTAAGTGGATATAACAAGCCCCTCCTAAGGGCTAGTCACGTGTTCGACTCACGTCGGGGGTGCCACGTCAGAGCAGACTACATTGTTTGCTCTGTTTTTTTAGTCAAAAGAGACAAATTTACAAAGAAAAATTACTTTTATGTAAATACATGCGGCAGAAGTATATGGTATAATGTAAAGTAAGATGGGGGCTTTTTGTGGCCCGATACTTCGCAAGAGGGTGAGAAAAATGATAAAAATCAAATTGTTTTCACAGGAGATTTCAGGAAACGAGGAAGCTATAGAGAGAATTGCAAAGGTTCGCGGTTTTGCAGTTGCAGAGGACGGCATTGCTGTGCATGTGGAGATGGATGGCAGTGGATTGACTGTGTGTGGCAACGGCGAATACAAGATTACATACAGCAAAAGGAATGAATTGTTCCGTGGGCTTGCTCTCCTCACAGGAAGTCTTGAACAAGGGAAGACGGAACTGGATATATGCGAAAAAGGTCGTTTTGATACTTGCGGTGTTATGTTTGACTGCTCAAGACATGCTGTTCCAAAGCCTGAAAAGGTTGAGGATATGTTGGCAAGAATGGCTCTTATGGGATTTAATGCAGTTATGCTTTATACCGAGGATACATTTGAAGTTGAGGGATATGAATACTTTGGATATCTCAGAGGCAGGTACTCATGTGAGGAGTTGAGAGAGTTTGACAGAGTTGCCAATATATTTGGAATGGAAATGATACCATGCATACAGACTTTGGCACACCTTAAGACAGCACTTCGTTGGGGATATGCAGCCGATATGAAGGACAACGATGATATTTTGCTTATCGGCGAAGAGAAGACATATGAGTTTATTGAAGCAATGATAAAGAGTGCAAGGAGTTGTTTCAGAACAAATCGCATACACATTGGTATGGACGAGGCGTTTGAAGTAGGTAAAGGCAATTATATAGACAAAAATGGCTACCGTGACAGATTTGAAATTCTCAGCGAGCACCTTGACAGGGTTTGCGGAATAGTGGACAAATATAACTTTGAGCCTATGATGTGGAGCGATATGTTCTACCGAATTGGTTCAAAAATTGGGGATTATTATGATCTCGAGGCAGAGATTCCTGAGTGGGTTTCAGAGAAGATTCCTGCCAATATATCAATGTGTTATTGGGATTATTACAGCCGTGACGGCAAACATTATGATGGAATGCTGGAGGGCCATAAAGCACTGAAACGCAAAACCATATTTGCCGGCGGAGTGTGGACCTGGACAGGAATGTCGGCGGATTATGAGTATACTTTTCAAACCTCAACACCTGCACTCATCTCATGCGAAAAAGCAGGGGTAAACGAAGTGTTTGCAACTGTCTGGGGTGATGATGGCAGTGAAGTAAGCCATTACACCGCTCTTCCCGGAATGCAGTTTTATGCAGAGTACAATTTTGCAGGAACAACCGACCTTGAGGTGATTGGCGAAAGATTTAAGCTGTGTACAGGGTATGACATGAATGAGTTTATGACTATGGGACTTGATGAACCTGACAGTGAGATTTTTGACAGAGACGAAGTGGTTATGGGTGATGGATTAAAGCTGTCACGTCAGGTGCTCTATCAGGATGTTCTCTGCGGTCTTTTTGATAAAAACTTTGAAAAACTTGATTTGGAGAAGTTTTATATGAAAAAGCAGGAGAAAATCAATAGTGTCGCAAACCCGCCCGAAGATTTGGAGTATCTGTTTGATTATTACAAGTCACTTGCAAAAGTCCTTGTGAAAAAGTGTAAAATCGGCGCAAAAATAAGAATGGCATACAAGGCTCAGGACAAAGTGAAAATGGCAGAGCATGCTGAATTTCTTACTGAATTGCTTTGTGACACACAAGAGCTTTGTGAGAAGGCATATATCATGTGGCACATTGAAAACAAGCCCTATGGCTTTGATGTGTTTGACATGAGGCTTGGCGGAGTTGTGGCAAGAATCAAGACCGCAAGAACCAGAATTCTTGAATGGTGTCAGGGAAAAGTTGAAAAACTTGAGGAACTTGAGGAAGAGCTGTTGTATTATTATTCAGAAGATACAAAAGACAAAATCCCCACAATTCATGCGTATCACGGGATTGCAACACCCAATTCTATAGTTGCTCAATAGTGAGATATCTGATTATGAAAAACCCCTTGGGACTTTTGCCCCAGGGGGTTGTTTGTATAGTGAAGAAAAGGATTCCTTTGCACAAGGGAGCCTATGGCAAGAGGCTCGAACAGCGGAAGGCGGACGGTGGGCAGACGCTCCTTATAAATATTAAAATATTTCCTTATTCTTGCGAATATATTTAAACAATATCATTTTGAAAAAGAGGGATATAAATGCTCAATTATATTTGGAGCGGAATGATTGTTGTGTCCTTTGTGGTGGCGACCTTTACGGGTAGGATTGATGCTGTCACAGCTGCGGCGATGGACGGGGCAGGCGCGGCTGTGGAGACCTGCGTTGGACTTTTGGGAACCATGTGTCTGTGGACAGGGATTGCCAGAATAGGTGAGGATTCGGGACTTACGGGGGTTTTTGCCAAAGTTTTGAGACCTGTTACCAAAATTCTTTTCCCAAGGCTTAAAAAGGACTCAGCGGCTCTGAATGCCATTGTTATGAATATGGTTGCAAATCTTCTGGGAATGGGGAACGCTGCTACACCCCTTGGCATTGCGGCAATGAAAGAACTTGACAAGGAGAACAAACACATACCGGATGCCAGCAATGAAATGTGTATGTTTGTGGTAATCAATACGGCATCCATACAGCTTATACCCTCCACGGTGATTTCTTTGAGGCAGATGTTCGGGTCTCAAAACCCCTCTGAAGTTGTGCTGCCAGTGTGGATATGCAGTGTATGCGCTTTGATTATGGGTGTCACGGCGGCAAAAATATTGCAAAAAAGAAGGTGCAAGAGGCTTTGATACAGATTGTTTCGCGGTTTGCAGTGTCGGTTATGATGCTTGGAATTGTTGCTTTTGGACTGTCAAAAAGGATAAATGTGTATGACAGCTTTGTGGCAGGGGCAAAATCAGGGATGGAGAGTATGTTTCAGATAGTGGCGCCGCTTGTAGGATTGCTTGTGGCGATTTCTATGTTTCGTGCCTCGGGGGCACTTGAGTTGTTGGCAAAAGTCTTGTCACCAATAACAGAAGTTCTGAAGATTCCGTCAGATGTTTTGCCCCTTGCCCTTTTGAGACCTGTGTCGGGGAGCGGCTCCATTGCCATCGTAAACGATATTTTTGAAAATTTTGGACCGGATTCTGTTCAGGGCAAAATCGCATCGGTTATGATGGGGTCTACAGAAACCACTTTTTATACCGTTGCGGTATACTTTGGTGCTGTAGCAATCAAAAAGGTCAGACATACCGTCAAGGCAGCCTTGGTTGCGGATTTTACAGGAATGGTTATGGCAGTAATGGTTGCACGATGGCTGCTTTTGTAAAAAATGTTGTTGCATGGATTTGGGAATTATGGTAAAATAAATATACAAAAGAAAGGCAGGTAGAATCGGCAATGAAAGAAAGTTATAGGACAGTCACAAATACTGCAACCGACGAAATCGTTGAAAAACGGTCCCGGTTTATTGCTGATGTGAAGCCTGTGGAAACCGAGGAAGAAGCCCTTCGGTTTTTGGAAAGTATAAAGAAAAAGTACTGGGATGCCAGACATCATGTTTATGCGTATATAATCGAGGAGAACAATATCCAGAGGTACAGCGACGATGGAGA
>JAZRNA010000049.1:0-42675 GCA_045647945.1 Clostridia bacterium | reverse complement strand
TTTGGTGAGATTGGAACAGAGGAATTTTCGGCGGCAAAATGCAGAAAAATTGCCGAAGTTTGTGAAAATCGGTTTGGAACTTCACCCCATTGGCATCTGGAGGCAGAGTATGAATACAGATAGCAAGATGTCTGTCAAATAAAAGAAAGGATTTGAAAAAATGATTTCTCAAATGAAAGAGTATCTTTCCCGATGTCCTGCTTTTGACGGACAAAAGATAAAAACAAACTATCTTGGTGGCAAGGCGGGAGCGTGTTCCTTGGAGATGGTTCCTGCAATAACTATTGTAAAGGAATATGCAGACGGCGGTATGCTTTGCGGCAGGGATTTTGTATTGGCTCTTCGCCAGGAATATACAGAGGTCGACACAAGCAATCGTCTTGCGGCAGAACGATGCCAGCAGATTGAAGATTGGATAAAGCTGCAAAATGACACGGGCAATTTGCCACAGCTTGGTCAGGATGGGATTTCCTGCTCTGTTCAGGTTACAAAAGGGTTTAGTGTTGCATCTGTAAATAGCGTTGATGCCAGATATGAGATGCAGCTCAGAGTGATTTACTATAAGGGATAAATAGTTTTGGGACGGAGAGTGCGGTGCAAAGGCTCCGCACTCTTTATACATAACCTATTAAGGAGGAGAAAGTATGTCAGAAATAATCAAAAGATGTAAAAAATTAGCGTTTTACGGTGTGCCCACAGGTGAGGGAACATATACATTTTATCGTATGAAAGGCTTTGATGAGATTTCAACAGCCAAAAATCCAAAAGAATATTCAAGACAGTATGTTGATGAGGAATTTGAGCAGACAGATGTTGTTGGTTATACACCATCAATAAGCTTTGGCTTTGACAGATTCAAGGATGATCAGGTTCACAACGATATAATTGGAATATTTGATAATGAAAAGGTGGGTACTGATGCAGTAAGACCTATCATTATGGTGGACCTTACAAGTGATGAAAAGTCGGCAATCAAGCGTGATTTCTCGGTGATTGCAGAAAACGAAGGCAACGGTCTGGATACATACAAATACAACGGAAGTTTCAGAGTCAAGGGCGAAAAGGTTTGCGGAACGGCGGCATCTGACGACGATTGGCAGACCTGTACATTTGCGGAGGCGTAAAAAATGATACAGGCAGGGTCAAATGTCATGAAAAAGGAAATTTTAATTAGTGTGTGTGGAAAAAGTTTTGAAATTGGGGAATGCCATCAAGTGTTGGCTGTGTGTGAAAAAATCCGCAAAGAGGCTAAAACACAGCTTGCAAAACTGGTTTCAGACAATGAAAAAAATGAGGAAATTGAAAAAACGGTGTGCGTTTTTTTGAAAACAAGCATTGACAGAATACTGGGTTCGGGGGCTGTGTCAAAAATTTTTGGGCATGAAGATTGCCTGATACCCGAACTTACAGAAGTCTTATGCCAGGTGATTTCTCAGGTGGGCAGCAGTCTTGCACAGATTTCAGAGGAGGCAGAGGATGAGACCTGATTTTTTGAGGGCAGTAGAGACGGTGGAGGTTGACGGCAGGGAATATGCCATAAACACGGATTTTCTTATCTGGATTGAGATTGAACAGTTGTTTCTGGACAGCGAGACCACAGAAAGTGAAAGATTTGCAAGAATTCTGGCACTTGCATACCCGATTTTGCCGGATAATCCGGTAGGAGCCATTGAAAAGGTGCTTTGGTTTTATGCCGGTGGAAACAGGGTGACTGATGACAAAGCGTCAGTATTATCCGCACCGGCATATGATTTAAGCCGGGATTTTGAATACATATGGGCGGGATTCTTAGGTGAGTTTGGGCTGGATATAGCAAAGACACACATGCATTGGTGGAGATTTAAGACACTGCTTTCGTGTTTGAGTGAAAATTCCAAGTTTTTCAAGATTGTTGCTTACAGAAGCATGGATACATCATCTATAAAAAATCGAGAACTCAGACGGTTTTATGAAAGAATGAAGAAACAGTTCAAACTGCCTGATTTAAGGACTTCTGACGAAAGAGAAAAAGAGACGATTTATAAATTGGAAAGCTTTTTTTAGGACGATTGACCCTGCTCTGCAAATTCTTTGTAGCATAAGGGAAGGATTAATATGTCATTTGAATTTGAAAAGTATATAGAAAATATGGAGGCAAAGGCGGCAAAGAATGATATAGGCAAGATGATTGCCTCGGGGATTGGCGTGGGGATTGACGAGAATTCCTATCTTGCCATAACTGCAATGGAAAATGTATATGTTGAGCTTGAAACACTCACCAAAAATGCCGCCAAGAATGCAGAAAAGTTAGCGAAAAAAACTCAAGAGCGAGAACTTAAAAATCTTAAGAATGCTCTTGAACTGGAGCTTATTTCGGAACAGGAATACTACGAAAAACTGAAGAAATACCGTGATGAAAACTTAAGAGAGGGTTCTGACAGTTGGTACAAATATACCGAGGAAATTATAAAGTATAACAAACGTCTGGCGGAAGAGGCGGCAGAAGAACAACTTCGCATGATGGAGACGGTGAAAAAACTGCAGACAGACCTTGAAAATAATCTCAAAAGTGATGACGGACCATGGTTTTCGTCATTAAAAGTTATCCTCAGAGGTACAGGATTAGGCGGCGGAGATGAGGCTTTCACATGGAATAAGCTGGAAGATTTTCAAACGGAGATTGAGGAACTTCAAAGGTACCGTCAGGCAATTTTGAGTCTTAGAGACCTGGGGAATATACCGGATGGAGTTTTTTCGGATATTTCACAGATGGATGTATCTGAGGGGCTTTTGGCTGCCAACACCATTCTCTCGGCAAGTGATGAGATGCGGGAGAAATTTATAAAAGGGTATAATACCCGCAATTCTCTGGCAGGCAGCATTGCAGGGGAACTCAATGGCATCCTTAACAAAGAGGCTCTGGCTGAAGCGGGAATATACTCTGCCGAAGTCTTCAACAGTGGATATTTTAAAACCGACAGTACAGAAAAAACAGCATTTGTAAAGGAATTGGAGAAAAGTTTTGAGGAGATACCCCAAAGTTATTATGATTTGGGAATCAGCTCTGGAAAGGCTTTTGGTCAGGGGTTTGAAAGTCAGCTTTCTGTGGTGATGGCGGAGGCAAGGGAATATATGCTGAGTGTAATGAGCCAGTTGGCTTCGGAAGTGACCGAAAAGATGTATAATATGGAACAAGCATTGAGAAATGGAACGTTAAATACTTATAACACCAGCTATACATTTAATTCGTCAAGGGATACTACTACTGTTCAGCTAAAGACGGCAAAAGATGCGGAGACTTTGAGAAGACTCAGAGGAGGTAATTAAAATGGCACTTACATTGAAATACAAAAACAGCCTTGGAACAGTGTTGATGCAGGGCGGAGGTCAGGATACCCCTCTAAGAATAACGGGGATAGATGGTATAGGCCTTGTGACCAGGGAGTATAATACGGCGGTATACTCAGGATATGATGGACAGGAGACGCTGGATTCACATGCTCTGGCACGCAGCATAACCATTGCGGTGGAGGTGGTGGACAAAGATGCGGCTCAAGTGGTACGTCGCACTTTGGATGTGCTGAGTCAGGGCGGAATGCTTTATATAAGCGATGAAAATTTAGACAGATGTATCATGTGCAATCAAGTACATGTATCAGAAGCTAACCGTGTCCTACGAGGGCAAATTTTGACATTTGCGGTGCAGTTCATATGTGATAGCCCCTTCTTTGAGGACGCATATGATACAGTTGTACCCCTTTACAGGAGGATGAAACTCCTTGAAACACCGTTTGTATTGCCTGCAATGTTTGGTGAGATTATTCTGGGCGGAAGCATTGAAATCAAGGGTGCTCTTTCGGTTGAACCCATTATTACTATACATTATCCCACGGAACTTGAGGGAGCGGAGAGTATCATTCTCACCAATGAGACAACAGGAAAGTCCGTGAGGCTTGATTATGCTCCAAGTGCGGATGAAACAATAACCATCAATATAAAAAACCGAAAGGTTACCAGCAGTGTCAATGGGAATATTATCAATTATATTTCCAAGGATACTTTTTTAGGGGATTTTGTTCTTGTCAGAGGACTGAATGTAATTTCGGTGAATGTTGGGGATGTTACGCCTGAGTTTACCATTGAGTGCAGATATAACAATCTCTACAACGAGGCGGTGATAGTGTGAAGGATGTTTTATTCTACGACTTTGATTTTAATCTTCTTGCGGATTTTCCAAGGGCTATATCCATCAACTTTACACAAAACTATTGTGGATACGGCACTGCCGAATTGCATTTTTCTCTGGCAGAGACGGAGCTGATAACTTTGCTTGAGGAGAATCCGTATGTTTTTTTTAGGGTAGGCGAAAGTTCAGCTATAATCACGGGTTGGAAAATAGGCGAGGATGTTGCGGTGTTTGGAAGAACCCCTGAATGGTTGCTTACCAAAAGAGGGGTTACCGAATTTTCGGAAGAGAACATAACACCAGAAAAAATCGCAAGGACCGCGGTAAGATCTTCCGCAGGGGATTTCGTGACTTTGGGAGAGATTGAGGGAGTTGGAACATCGCAGAACTATTCAACCAATAAGGTAAGGGTTCTTTATGATGTTGTATGTGAGGTTCTGGGGGCTCAGGGCTTAGGGTTCAGACTGACACCGGATATTGAGACAAAACAGTTTGTTTTCTCGGTGTATTCAGGACAAAAGTCATTGTGTATGATTTCACCATCCAACAGAACAGCTTATGACGTGACCTATGCTGTTGAAAAACAGGATATGGTCACTAAATCTGGCTGGTATGAACAGAAGTATACATATATGGGCGGTTGGGATGCATACAACAACTCCCCGTCACTATCCAACAATAATGTTGAAAATATTTACAGGTTTTATGAGATAACATCTGAAACGAATTATCAAAGTGGCTCCAGATACTACCCTGTAGAGCAATTTGGGTTTACCTGTACGAAGGGTTGGTATATCTATTGCGATACTGAGGACGGGGTATGGAAAATAACAAATGTAAAACCCGATACTGTTTGGGTTTATCTTAATAATTCAAGTGAAACCGGTTCAAAAAGATGGGATGTTGTGCTTTCGGGAATCAAAACCAAAACAGAGGCTCTTGCTGAAATATCACAAATGAAAAGAAAAAATAGAAGCGAGAACGAGACAAAGGGCATTGAGTATGGAAGGGATTACTGCCTTGGAGATATAGTAACGGTGCAGACTGAATTGGGAGACTTTAAAAAAGTAGAGAAAAAAAGGGTAACATCCGTCAGTGTTTATTATGATATTGATAAATCGGGTGTTACGCCTATGCTTAGTGGTTTGGAGGAATGAAAATATGGGGATAAAATATAGCTTTATTGACAGCACAGTATATGGAACAGATGATATAAATGATATCACAAGGTGTTTAACCGGTGCAGGCGTGGCACCTTTTGTATCAAAGGATAGCTACAATGCAACAGATTTAAATGTTTTGACATCCGCTTTGGTGGAAAGCGGTGTTCAGCTTGACGGATGCAAGTGCACGGTTTATAATCCCGGGACTGCAGATATGACGGTTACGGTCGCACAGGGGATTATATTTTTCGAAAGCGGTGTGCGGCTTATGGTGGATAAAGAAGGATATAACATAGCATTAATACCCAATCAGGCAGGGTGCATTTATGCACAGTACAGACCGTCATTGCAAAAGGCGGATATATTGTTTGGTGCGGAAGTGCCTAACGATGGGGAGTATGTCCTTTTAGCAGAAATTTCACAAAATGGGGTACTTATGGACAAGAGGGCTTTTGCACAGTCAAAAGTTGCAACCCTTGGCAAGAATGTAATGTTAAAAAAAGAGTTTACAATGCTTGAAAATCCGGTACTGTATAAGGAGGGCGACGGTGAGTCACTTACGATTCTCCAGAGATATAATCAGTACATAATTTCAAAGGTATCCGGAGTAGATGTCAGCCGATTCAACTACGCTGTTATTGCGGCATTTGGCGGGACAGACGTTTATTTTCCGCAGTTTGGCTTTTATACAGGCTTCTTTGACGTGAACACAAATGTTATGAATTTTATAATGCAGAACAGAGATATTATCGGTTATAATTCATCACCAGAAGTGTTTTTTACCTATGGTGAGCTTTGTTTTTCCATTCGTGTAATTGGCAACGAAATGTGTGTCATTTGTGCAGGACCGGAGGACGAGGTAATGAATCGGTTTTATTCTGACGGACAATTTAAACAATTTACCGCAACAATTATGTAGGAGGATAAAATGCTTGAATTTAATGTAAAAAATCAAATTATAGAAAGAACTGACTACTTCAGCGTTGTGGCAGACAGCCGCAATTATTTGACGGCACACTTTAATCTGTCTGAAGAGTGGATTGGAGATGTGACGGCTGTATTTGGCTTTGAGGGACGGTTTTATAATATTGTACTTGATGAGGACAGTACATGCGTGGTGCCTTTTGAGGTTATAAAGACGCCTGAGTTTTCTGTTTCGCTGTTTTGCGACGGGGAAAAACTTGTCACATCCAATATTGCAACAGTTGAGGTAACAGGATCCGGCATGATTGATGGAGAAGTGCCAGACACTCCCGTACCTACTGTATGGCAGCAGTATGTGACTGCTATGGGGGAACTTATTGAAAACGGACTTCCATATATAGGTGACAACGGAAACTGGTTTTTGTACAGTACAGATAAAGGTGAATACGAGGATACAGGAATTGCCGCAAGGGCGGCGGACGGATATACCCCCAAAAAGGGAATTGACTACTGGACAGATGCCGACAAGGCTGAAATAAAGGGATATGTTGATGAGGAGTTTTTAGGGGGTGCGTGGTAATGGCAACGGTAAAAGAGAAAATGACGGCTATTGCTGATGCAATAAGGGCAAAGACAGGTGGTACAGAACTACTTACCCTTGACGGCATGGCAACGGATATACCCAAGGTTTTTGAAGCAGGCAAACAATCGGAAATGACTATATTTTGGAACGCACTTCAAAATTTCGGTAATGGAGTATATGGTCATTACCGAATGTTTCACGGGGCGAACTGGACAGATGAAGCCTATAACCCTATATACCCGATAAAAAGTGCAGATGGTACTAACCTACAGCAAGTTTACTTTTCTTCAGGCATCACCAACACAAAGGTTCCAATAATCTTGAAGGGAATAAATGCAAGTTTGCTTTTTGCATGGAGCAAAATACGCACTGTACCATTGATTGTTGTTGATGAAAACACTACTTTTACAGATACTTTTTTGAATGCCAATAATCTGGAAAATGTAACTTTTGAAGGAACTATTGGAAAAAAGGTTAGTTTTAGTTCATGCACAAAACTAACTCATGCTAGTTTAATGTCAATTACAAATGCATTAAAAGATTATTCAGAATTGGGGACAACCTGCACATTGACACTTGGTACAACAAATCTGGGAAAATTGACTGATGAAGAAAAGGCTTTAGCTACACAGAAAGGATGGACACTTGCATAATGGAAAAAACAAGGATAGAACTTATAAAACTCACTGCATCTGAGGGGATGATTCTTACCAATGGCGAGGCATATGGCGAGGAGATATATCTTGGCATAAATGACAGTGAGAGCAACTGGAGAGAAATCACAGATGCGGAGTATAATGAGATTTTGAAGAAATGGGAGGAAAATCAGCTATGACGGGCATAAAGACTGTTTTATGTGCTGTTTTGGGTACAGTGGGAGGCTTTGTAGCCAGTCTTTTTGGCGGATGGACAGAGGATATAATAACCCTTTTGGTGCTGATGACTGTTGATTTTGTCATGGGGCTCACACTGGCGGGGGTGTTTCACACCAGCAACAAGTCCAAAAACGGAACCCTTGACAGTCGTGCAGGGTGGATGGGACTTTGCAAGAAAGGCGTAACTCTTTGTGTTGTTCTTATTGCTCACAGACTGGATGTTTCGTTGGGTACAGATTACATAAAAACAGCTGCAGTTATAGGGTTTATTGCCAATGAGACCATATCTATTATCGAAAACGCAGGGCTTATGGGAATCCCTTTGCCGAGCGTAATAACAAGAGCTGTTGAGGTCTTGAGAAACAGCGAAAGCGGTGATGGTCATGAAGATAATTGATTCAAAGTTTGACTGGAAAGGGTTGCTGAAAAAACGCGATAAAACCGAGTATATCGTTTTGCATCACAGGGCGGCAAATGGTGATGTGCTGAGTATACATAAAGGACATATTGCCAATGGCTGGAGCGGAATAGGATATCACTTTTATGTAAGAAAAGACGGCACTGTGTACAGAGGCAGACCGATTGCTATGGAGGGGGCACATTGCACAGGTTATAACAGTAATAGTGTTGGGGTATGTTTTGAGGGGAATTATCAGACAGAAACAAAAATGCCGGATTCTCAAAGAAGAGCGGGCAAAGAAGTGGTTTCGTATCTTAAAAATGTGTACCCCAAGGCTAAGGTGGTCAAGCATGGTGATTTTGTCAGCACTGCTTGTCCGGGAGTGAACTTTCCTTTTGAGGAAATAGGAAAAGGGGTGACAGAGATGACTGTTGAGGAGGCACTTGAAATTATTCAGGCAAAGGCGGGACTTGAGGATGGAACCATCGAGTTTTTGTTGTGCTATAAATACGGCGAAGAACTGGTTCTGAAAATAGCAGAAGCGATGCTTTAAACTTATCAGGTCAGATTTCCTCCGATTGACAGAAAAGGTGCATTGAGTTATAATGAAAGCATCTTTTATTCGGTCAATCGGGGGTGAAGACTGTGGCGGAAAAGCTTGAGGGAATGGTGGAAGGCGTAATTTATGAAAATCAGGCAAACGGTTATACTGTTTGTGATATATCATCAGAGGGGCATCTTTACACCTTGACAGGATATATGCCCGGACTTTCTGAGGGCGAGCGAATCTCTGCTGTTGGTGAATGGAAGATGCATCCGGAGTATGGACAGCAGTTCAGCGTCAGCTTTTTTGAAAGGCTTATGCCTGAGACCGAGAGCGAGATTGAACTTTATCTGGGTTCGGGAATACTTCCCCATGTGGGTAGGAGTACAGCGAGAAAAATTGTGGAGAAGTTTGGGAAAGAGGCGCTGGATGTAATCGAAAATAATCTGGAAAGACTTGCTGAAATAAAGGGTATAACCATCAAAAAGGCAGAAGAAATACACAAGAGATATGTTGAGCAGATTGGACTGAAGAACATAATAGTCTTTTTTCAAAAATTCGGGGTATCACCAAGTCTTGCGGTAAAGGCATACAGAACTTTTGGCGAGAATGTGGTTGAGGCAGTATCGGAAAACCCTTTTATTTTGAGTGTAATTGACGGATTTACATTTAAAATATGTGATAAAATCCGTGAAACACTGCAGCTCCCTCAGAATTTTGTTCCCAGAATTTGTTCAGGAATAACCAGTGTTCTGCTTAATGCGGGATATTTAAACGGGCACACATTCCTGCCCAAAAGCACTCTTGTTGCCCAAAGCAAAGCTGTCCTTGAGGTTGATTCCGGGGATGTGGAGGATGCGGTTTCTCAGCTTTGTTTAAAAGGTGATTTGGTTGCAGAAAGTCAGGACGAATTTGATGTGATTTATCTGCAGAGCTTTTATGAGGCGGAGCGGAATGTTGCCATAAGGCTTAAAGAAATGAGCCGGGTGATATTTGATATAAACAGAAGTGAAGCAGAGGAACTTATTGAAGTTGCGGAAAAAGAAAATGAAATAATCCTTGCAGATGCCCAGCGTGATGCGGTGTTTTCTGTGCTCGAAAATTCTGCCATGGTGATTACCGGCGGACCTGGAACAGGAAAAACCACCATAATCAATACTATTATCAGCATAATGTCAAGACAGGGTAAAAAAATTGCACTTGCGGCACCTACCGGCAGAGCGGCAAAGCGAATGTCGGATGTCTGCGGCATGGAGGCAAAGACCATACACCGACTGCTTGAAAACGTACCATCAGAGGGCGGTGGTGTGGCTTTTGCAAAAAATGAGAGGAATAAGCTTGATTGCGATGTGCTTATCGTTGATGAGATGTCCATGGTGGATATACTTATTATGAACAGTTTGCTCCTTGCCTTGCCGGTTGGGACAAGGCTTATAATGGTGGGGGACTGTGACCAGTTGCCTGCAGTGGGTGCGGGGAATGTGCTTAGGGATATAATAGACAGTGAATGTCTTGCCTGTGTAAAGCTTACCGAAATTTTCAGACAGGCAAAAGAGAGCATGATAATCGTCAATGCCCACAGAATAAACCGTGGACAGATGCCTTATTGCAATGACCCTGACAACGATTTCTTCATGATAGATTGTCAGAACCCCGAAAAACTGTGTGAAACCATAGGGGATTTGTGTGAAAACAGAATTCCCAAAGCCTATGGTGTGGACAGCATATCCCAGATTCAGGTGTTGACACCCACCCGAAAGAGTGTTATAGGAGTCCAAAGCCTTAATGAGATTTTGCAGAGACGGCTTAATCCTAAGAATCAGAGAATTTCTGAGAAAGTAGTTGGCAGTTACGTTTTTCGTATAGGCGACAAGGTTATGCAGACAAAAAACAACTATAACCTTGAGTGGACGCGTACAATAGACGGAGAAAAGGGAATGGGTGTTTTCAATGGTGACGTGGGTTTTGTTATGGATATCAACGTGCCAAGGCAAACACTTACGGTTGTCTATGATGAACGGCGAGTGGTCTATGACTTCATGGGGCTTGACGAACTGGAACTGGCTTATGCCACCACAGTTCACAAAAGTCAGGGCAGTGAGTTTGATGTGGTGATAATGCCCATGTTTGATACACACCGACTGCTTATGACAAGAAACCTCCTCTATACCGCCATAACTCGCGCAAAGAAACTGGTTATTCTTGTGGGAAAAGAGGAAATTCTCAAGCAGTTTATTGACAACAACAATGTGTTGATGAGGTATTCGGGGCTTAAAGAAAAACTAATAATAAGATAAAAAAAGGGTTCCCCGAGGGAACCCTTTTTGCGTTTTAAAGAAAATCCTGAATATGCTGTCTTAACCGTTCTTCAAGGTTTATTATTCTTTTTGCCAAATCTTTTGCCTCTTCTGATGCAGATTCATATTGGTTGAGATATCGGCTTAAGGACTTGATGCCCATGTCACATCCGTCGGTCATGAGATTGGCAATGTTCTTGTCGGAGTCTTCAATAGCAAGAACTACATTTGTTTTAATCCAAGACATTCCCTTTGCGATTGGGTTTGGCTCTTTGCCGCATTCGTCACATTTTTCAAGATATTTGTGGGTTTCGCTGCCCAAAGCCTGATGCTCTTCTTTGGATTCTATAAGAATTTGTTTGAAATGTTCGGAGGATACCTTGTCAAGCACATCATCAATGGAAGTGACGCCCATTTTTATTCCTGCATTACATTGTTTCAAAAGCTCAATAGTGTCGTGGTTTATCATAAAATACTTCCTTTCTGTGTTATTTAGTAATTATTTTGTCCAGAATGCCTTTAATTATATATTAAATTCTCAAAAAACGGACATACTGTAGGAAATAAATTTTTTCAGGAGGAATCAGTATGAAAGATTACATTGCCATTGAGGGAATAGCCGCAAGAGAAATTCTGGACTCCAGGGGAAACCCAACAGTTGAAGTTGAGGTATATGTTGAGGGTGACTTTGTAGGCCGTGCGGCAGTTCCGTCAGGCGCATCAACAGGAGCTTTTGAGGCATATGAATTGAGGGACGGGGACACAAAACGATATATGGGACAAGGTGTTCTTAAGGCGGTTGAAAATGTAAATAATGAAATCGCAGATGCACTTTTGGGATACAATGTCCTTGACCAGACGGATATTGACAGATTGCTTATTGACCTTGACGGAACCCCTAATAAGTCACGGCTTGGTGCCAATGCGTGTCTGGCAGTGTCTCTTGCGTGTGCCAAGGCGGCAGCGGCTGCATTGGGACTTAGTCTCTACAGCTATATAGGCGGTGTAAATTCCAAAGTGATGCCCGTGCCAATGATGAATATAATCAATGGGGGCAAGCATGCGGATAATTCGATAAGTTGTCAGGAATTTATGATTATGCCAATTGGTGCAAAAAGTTTTCGTCAGGCGCTGCAGTGGTGTGCGGAGGTTTTTCATACCTTAAAGAAAATTCTCAAGGGGAAGGGATACTCAACAGCGGTAGGCGATGAGGGTGGTTTTGCCCCCAACCTTGCCAGCGACGAGGAGGCTGTGCAAATCATAGTTGAGGCAATAGAAAAGGCAGGGTTCAAGCCCTATGATGACTTTAAAATTGCCCTCGACCCTGCATCTACGGAAATGTATGAAGAGGCCAAGAAAAAAGGTGATACAGGCAAGTACTATTTTTGGAAGACAGACAAAATGCTGAGCCGTGAAGAAATGGTTGATTTTTGGGCTGACTGGGCGGCGAAATATCCTATTATATCCATTGAGGACGGAATGGCAGAGGAAGACTGGGAAGGCTGGGACATGCTTACCAAACGTCTTGGAGGCAAGGTGCAGCTTGTGGGAGATGACCTTTTTGTTACTAATACTGAGCGTCTGAAAAAAGGTATAAATCTTGGCGTCGCCAATTCTATCCTTATCAAGGTAAACCAGATAGGAACTCTTACAGAAACCCTTGAGGCCATTGAAACGGCAAATCGTGCAGGGTATACAGCGGTTACATCACACAGGAGCGGTGAAACCGAGGATACAACCATTGCGGATATTGCTGTGGCGACAAATTCCGGACAAATAAAGACTGGGGCACCCTCCCGAACAGACAGAACAGCAAAGTACAACAGGCTCTTGCGAATTGAGGAGGAACTGGGCGACAGTGCGGTGTATCCCGGAACAGATGCCTGGTTTAATTTAAAGTAAAAATATTTTAAAAAGTCCTCTTTTTTGAGGGCTTTTTATTTTGGTACAACATTTTGTATTTCGACAATTATCTGCCACCACAACTTGTATAATAAGGAAAAATATACAAATTTTGGAAATTACAAAGGAGAAGAAAAATGGCGGAATTGGAGATTTCAAGATATAACCTCCCGAAAAAAAGAAAAATAAATCGATGGAAAAATTCATCGGGATTTACAAAATACGATTTTCTTGTGCGGATGGTGGGATTTTTTCTGGCAATGGCAATGCCTTATGGGGGAATGGCTCCCTTTGGGTTATCCTTTCTTGCTCAGGAAAGGAAAATTTCTGTTAAGGCTGTTGTATCTTTGCTGGCGGTCAGTGTGGGCAGCATGGTGGCGTGCGACAGGCTTGGTGCAGCCAAGTATATAAGTGCAGGCGTGATTTACCTTGCGTTGCTTTTTATCCTTGAAAAAGGTGTAAAGCTAAATGATTTCACTGCGGGACTGGCGGCCGGGTTGTGCGTGTTTATGACGGGAATGGTTGCTGTATATTGGCAGGGTTTCAGCTTTTTGGATATGTTGCTGTTGTTGTGCGAGACTGTGGCGGTTATTGCCGGTGCCATAGTTATTGATAAGAGCAGCGTTATTTTGCAGGACGGAACAATTTTGCCTGAAAGAATGGGCAGCGATGAAAAGTTAAGTCTGGCAGCTATCGTGGCTATATCAATCCTCAGCCTTAAAGAAATTTATATAGGGGTTGACTTTTCGGTTATGAACACCGCTGCAACTGCTGTGTTGTTGATAATTGCTGCGGGTTGCGGTGTCAGGTATTCAACCGGTGCAGGTGTGATTTTGGGGGTGCTTTGCGGTATAGGCAGTGATTATTTTTTGCCTGTTGTTGGTGCGTTCAGCTTTTGCGGGTTTTTGTCGGGGGTATTTTCCAAGTTTGGCAAAGGTGGCGTGGTTGCCGGGGTTGTCCTTGCCAATGCTATGCTGGTGGTTTATACAAACAGTGCCATGGAGTCGGTGCTGACTCTTTATGAAATAATGGCGGCGTCGGTTTTGTTCTCCTTTATAAAACCAAAATTGATATTGTGGGTGAAGACCATAATCTATCTGGACGACAGGGAAAAAGAAAATATAATAAAAGTGAAAGAGGGCATAATATGTCGACTTGTTTCGGTGGCTGCGGCATTTGAATCTATGGCAAAAACTCTGGAAAAACTGTCGGATAAAGAGGAGGAAGAAAACAGAGGTGATATTGCATGGATTTTTGATATGGCGGCGGACAAGGTGTGCAAAAAATGCAGAAAGGCATCGGTTTGCTGGAACAAGGAGCTGGACGCCACATACAATTCACTTTTCAAGCTTATGGAGTCAATGGAAAGAAAAGGGGTTCTTGATACAGACGATGTAGATGACCGATTCAGGGCGAAATGTCTTAATCTGCCCAAACTTGTTGCGGAACTCAATCATCAGCTTGATATTCATCGTGTAAGATGTGTATGGAGGAGCAGGCTGGCAGAAAGCAGGGAGCTTGTGGGTGAACAGCTTTGGGGGATGTCAAAGATTATAGATGATTTGTCCGATGAGATTGAGCAGGACAGAATAAATGAAACCCTTTCAGCGGACAGCATAAGGGCAAGGCTTGAAAGCAGAGGCATCAAAGTGCGGGACATGAATGTTTTGCGAAACCGTGACGGCAGATATCGGGTTGAAATTACCATGAAATCAGGAGTTTGGAAAGATGAGACCAAAGATGAAATCAAAAAGATGATGAAAGATATACTCGACAGAGAAATAAAGATTCAGGAGATGTTTTTTGATGACGGCAAATCGGTAAAGGTTGAAATTCGTGAGGCAGAAAAGTTCTGCGTAGAGACGGAACAAGCAACAAAGGCGGCATCAGAAGAGAATGGGGACAACTACAGATTTTCTCATATAAGCGGCGGCAAGTATGTGATAGCATTAAGTGACGGTATGGGTACAGGAAGCCGTGCCGCCAGGGAGAGTCAGGCGATGCTTGAACTTTTGGACAGCTTTTTGCGTGCAGGGTTTGACAGCCGCATGGCGGTGAAGTTTATAAATTCAGTAATGCTGCTTAAGTCAGAGGATGATGCCTTTGTTACCATAGATATATGCATCATTGACTTGTATACAGGGAAAGCGGAATTTATAAAAACGGGGGCAGAGCCCAGCTTTATTATGCAAAAGGATTGTGTTGAGACGGTAAGGGCGGCATCCCTGCCCGTGGGGGTTATTGCGGATATGGAGGCAGAGACTGCATCCCGTGCAATAGATGACGGTGATATGATTGTGATGGTAACAGACGGAATTGAGACCCGAGAGAGCGGCAGTTTTTGGGTTCAGGAATTTATTGAAGAAAGCTGCCGCAACAACCAGGTCAACAACCTTGCCGACAAGATTTTGGAACGTGCTATTGAGAAAAACAGTGGCAAGGTGAATGATGATATGACAGTGTTGTCGGTCAAACTACGTGCAGTGAGTTAAAACTTTTCTAAAAGCTCCATCCGTATGAAGTAGCCTCTGTCATGGTTGCAGACGGGACATACGGGTGGAGCACTTTTGCCTTCAAAGACGAAACCGCAGTTGAGGCATGCCCAGGAAATGCTTATGTCTGATACAAACAGCTTGTCCTGCTCAAGCAATTCTGCAAGGTGCGCGAAACGGTCGCCATGGGTTTTTTCGATTTTTGCAATGTTGTTGAACAACCCTGCAATCTGGATAAAACCCTCTTCTTCGGCAACTTTTGCAAAGCTTTTGTAAACATCGTCATGTTCCTCATATTCGTTGTGCTGGGCAGACCGCAAAAGGCTTGCAATAGAATCGCTGATATCTATGGGGTATGTTCCGTCGATATGGATGTTCTCTCCCGCAAGGCTCTTGAGTTGGTTGTAAAAAACTTCTGCGTGTTCCTTTTCCTGACCTGCTGTGAATGAGAAAGCTGCCTCAACCACATGCAGATTTTGTTTTTTTGCAGCAGATGCCGCAAAGGTGTAGCGATTGCGTGCCTGACTTTCGCCTGCAAAGGCTTTCATAAGGTTTTCTTTTGTTTTGCTTGATGAAAAATCTACCGGCATGTAAATTACCTCCTGAAATGAAATATATGGCAATACCATTCTTGCATTAGTATACTACTTTTTTGGGATAATATACAAAGAGTATGCTTGATAATAATTTGCAGGTGTGGTAATATAGGGGAAGAAGAATTTAACGGGGGGCAGGAAATGTTTGAAAAGGGACGGTTTGATGCAAGGACATACAGAGAACATATAAGGAAAAACAAGTTTCCTTTTGCTGTTTATATATTTTTGCGTGCCTTGGTTATAGGGGCAATGGCGATATCCACAATACGAGGGAATTACGAAAATTTGTTCTTTTGTGCATTGGCACTTATTTTGTTTTTGATTCCGGCATTTTTTGAAAAGAATTTTGGGATTGACCTTCCCAACACACTGGAGGTTATAATACTGTTGTTCATTTTTGCCTCGGTGATTCTAGGGGAGATGGGCAGTTATTATACAAAGGTACCCCTTTGGGACACAGTTCTTCATACGGTTAATGGCTTTTTGTGTGCTGCAGTTGGATTTGGACTTAGTGATATCCTTAACCGAAATGAAAAAATCAAATTTAAAATGTCTCCCATATTTGTGGCGGTGGTTGCATTTTGCTTTTCTATGACCATAGGTGTGCTGTGGGAATTTTTTGAGTTCTTTTGTGATGTGTTCTTTGAAAAAGATATGCAAAAGGATTTTGTGGTAAAATCTGTGGTTTCTACATTCATAAGCGGAAACACCAAAGAACCTGCTGTCATTGAAAATATCCAATCATTGACCATTAACGGCAAAAAGGTGGATATTGCCGGATATCTTGATATCGGACTTTATGACACAATGAAAGATTTGCTGGTGAACTTCGTTGGTGCGGTGGTGTTCAGCGTTTTTGGTTTTTTGTATATAAAATACCGCGGAAAAAACAAGATTGCCGCACAGTTTATCCCTGTTATAGCAACAGAAAAAGATGAAAAGAAAGTGGAAGAAGATGAAGATTAGAGAACTTAATCGTATAGCGATGACGGCTGCGTTTATGGCTGTGTGTGCATGGATAAATATCCCCGGACCTGTACCACACACTTTGCAGATTTTTGCCGTGTGTATGGCGGCAGGACTGCTGGGCAGCAAGCGGGCGGCGGTATCGGTGCTGGTATATATTATTATTGGTGCTATTGGATTGCCGGTGTTTTCAGGGGGCCGTTCGGGGATAGGAATACTTCTTGGGGAGACAGGCGGATACATAGTTGGTTTTTTGCCAATGGCGTGGGTGCTGGGTAAGGTGTATGAGCAAAAGAGAAAAAGTACACTTGTGCATATCAGTGGAATGATTTTAAGCCTATGTTTGTGTTATTTGTGCGGAATATTATGGTCGGTTCTGGTGTATATGAGTAATGATGTAGGTTCAGGTGTTTATATAATGGTGGCAAAATATGTATTGCCATTTGTTATACCGGATATACTCAAACTTTTGCTGGCGGATTTTATGGTGAGAGCGTTGAAGAAACGGGGAGTTTGAAAATAAAAAGGATACCATGTGGTATCCTTTTTGAAATGTTTATATATTAAAGAATTTAATTGCATTGTTGGTGGTTATGCTTATGACTTCTTCAACGGGAATCCCTTTGACCTCGGCAATTTTTTCAGCAATGCGATAGACCAGGCTGCTGTCATTGCGTTTGCCCCGGAAAGGCTCCGGTGCCATATAGGGACAGTCGGTTTCGATGAAGAGACGGTCCATAGGGATTGCCTTCAGGGCGTCAATGGCACGACGAGCATTTTTGAATGTTATGACGCCGGTAAAGGAAATATAAAAGCCCATTTTTATCAGCTCTTTGGCGGTCTCGGCACTGCCGGAGAAACAATGGATTACTCCATTTGAAATGTTTTTCTCCTTGAGGATTTGCAGGCAGTCGCCCTTTGAATCCCGGTCATGAATCACAACGGGCATATCCAGTTCTTTTGCCAAATCAAGCTGTGCACGGAACCATTTTTGCTGCAGAGATATATCACAGTTGTCGTAGTGGTAGTCAAGACCAATCTCGCCTATTGCCACAACCTTTTTATGCTGAGCCAGTTTCTTTAAATCAGCAATGTCACCATCCGTCATGGAGTTTGCGTCGCTGGGATGAACACCCACTGTAGCATAGATGAAATCATATTCTTCAGCAAGACGTATTGCAGCGCGGGAGGATTCCATATCCGCAGCAATATTGTTGACAAGACCAACATTTGAGTTTTTGATTTTTTCTATTACTTCTGCACGGTCGCTGTCAAACATGGTATCATCAAGGTGTGCATGGGTATCGTATAAAAAATTCATAATATTCTCCAAAATTCAGGACAGCCGTTTTTGGGCTGTCCTTTTTAATTATTTTATCTTTCTTACAAAGGTTTCGATTCGGTTTAGTGCCTCGTTGATGTTTTCAAGAGAATATGCGTAGGAACAGCGTATGTGTCCTTCGCCGCTGTCGCCAAAGGCATTTCCCGGGATTACAGCCACTTTCATATCATACAAAAGCTTTTCACAGAAGTCGTTTGATGAGAGGCCTGTTGACTTGATTGACGGAAAGGCATAGAATGCACCCTCCGGTTCAAAACAGTCAAGACCCATATTGCGAAAACCCTGAACGATAATTTTTCGGCGGTTATTATATTCATCACGCATAAGTTCAATATCTGCGTCACCGTTTCTTAAGGCTTCAATGGCTGCATATTGTGCGGTGGTAGGTGCTGACATTATAGCGTATTGATGAATCTTAGTCATTTGGGCTATTAAATCAGGATGGCCGCAGGCATAACCCAGTCTCCAACCTGTCATGGCGTATGCCTTGGAAAAACCACTTACCAGCATTGTGCGTTCGTACATGCCGTCGATTTCCGCAAATGAGACATGCTTGCGTCCATAGGTAAGCTCTGCATAAATCTCATCACTGATAACGACAATGTTGGTATCCCTTATAACATCTGCAATGGCCTCAAGATCCTCACGGGTCATTATGGCACCGGTTGGGTTGTTGGGGTATGGCAAAACCAGAACCTTGGTTTTGGGAGTAATGGCTTTTTTAAGCACATCTGCTGTCAGCTTGAAACTGTTTTCTGCTTTGGTTTCAAGAGGAACAGGTATACCTCCCGAAAGCTGTGTTATGGGGTTGTAGCAAACAAAACAAGGTTCAGGAATCAAAACTTCATCACCCGGCTCAATTACAGCACGGAAGAAGATGTCGATGGCCTCACTGCCGCCCACTGTCACAATGGTTTGTGTCATGGGATCATATGAAAGATTGAATCTGCGGTTTAAGTACAGGGAAATCTCTTTTCTCAATTCTGCAAGACCTCGGTTTGCAGTATAGTGTGTATGGCCTTTTTCCAAGGAAAACACGCCCTCGTAGCGTATGTGCCATGGAGTTACAAAGTCAGGTTCCCCTACACCCAGAGAGATAACATTGTCCATTTCCGCAGCAATGTCAAAGAATCTACGTATCCCTGAAGGGGGAATATTTTTCACGCCAGAACTTAAAGCATTTTGGGGATTAAAAATCATAAGGAAAAGACCTCCCTGTCATCTTCGGTTTTTGTTGTAAAAACAACACCGTCGCTCTTGTATCTTTTGAGGACAAAGCGTGTGGCAGTGCTGATTACAGACTCATTGGTTGCAAGGTGTTCTGCTACAAAAGAAGCAACATCCTGTATAGATTTCCCCTTTACAGTTATACCAAAATCATAGCTTCCACTCACAAGAGACAAGGAACTAACTTCTGGATATTGACAGATGCGTTCTGCAAGCTGGCTGAAACCCGTGTGACGTTGGGGTGTTACTTTAAGCTCTACATATGCAGAAACGGTGTTGTTTTCAGGGAGATTATCCCAGTTAATGGTAGCGCCATAACCAAGGATTGTACCGTTTTTTTCCAATTCTTCAATGGCGGCTCCTGCTTCGGCGGCTGTCATATCCGCCATGGTGGCGATTTGCTCCAGGGAAAGTTTGCAATTCTTATGAAGAATTTCAACCAATTTTTGTGCATTCTTGATTTCGCTCATACATTTGCCTCCTGTTTTAAGTCAAAAGACTGTAAAGTTTCACAGATTTTCTGTGAGAAAGTTAAAACAATCTGGATTCAGTATACCATTTTTTTGGAAGTTAGTCAACCGCAATAATTAAAATAGATACGAGAACGTTGTGGTGACAAAAAAACCTTGATTTTTCTGGAGTAATAGTGTAAAATAAAAAATGATTGTAACAAATTTGTAACTTTTCGTTTAAACTACGTTAATTTTTTTATGATATTATGTATTGAAAAGGGTTGAGAGGTGATTTTTTGAATTTTGGTAAGGATACAGAGTCACAGATTGTATCAGCTAAGACAAGAAATAAAGAATATGCTAAATTCAGCTTTATGGATTTTTGTGAAAATATAGGCGATAAGATAATCAACATCTTTAAAAATGGATTTTATTTAAAAAAATACTGTGGACGCACTGTGTATAGTTGTGAGGTAAGGAAACTGTGGACAGAAGTTAAGTCGCAGATTGTAAGCGGAGTTGTAACTGCTGCTGTTGTGATTGCAATTTGCGGCGTGGTTAATATGCTTGACTGGAGCCTTGGTTATGAGGTCATTGTTGACGGCGAGAACATCGGCATGGTAACTGACCGTGATTTAGTCTACGAGGCAGTGAATGAGGCGGGTCAGGAAGTAAAACTGTACTTAGGTGAGAATGAAAACTATCACAAAGAGCCTGTTTTTGTGAGGAGAATTGTTTCAGAAAGTAAGCTTTCTGACAAGGACAGCATCAAGGCGGCACTTCTTTCAAATGTTGACACAATGGTGGAGGGTTATGCACTCTACATTGACGGCAAGGTGACCCTGGGGGTTTCCAGTGAAGCCGCTGCAGAATGGGTCCTGACACACTATAAACAAAAGTTTGTGGGGGATGCCATTACGGATGATATGCTTGTTGACTTTTGTGAGAAAATTGAGATAAAAAAAGAGTTTTTGCACATTGCCTTGCTTGAGACACCGGAAGAAGCCTTGGAAGTGCTTTCCGGCAATGGCAGGGAGATTACAACCTACATGGTTCAAACTGGTGACACTCTCTGGGATGTTGCAAAAAAATACGATACTTCGGTTGAACACATTCTGGCGATGAACGATAACATATCAGAGAATATACGTGAAGGTATGGAAATAAAGGTGGAAAAGGCTGTGCCTTTGCTGTCGGTGCGCAGCGTGCAGACGGTATCCCTTACAGAGCCTGTTCCCTATGAAGTTGAAAAAATCAAGGATAACAGCATATATCAGGGTAGGACTGTGGTTGCCCAAAAGGGTCAGGACGGCTCTGCCAAGGTGCTTGCACGGGTTACCAAAATCAATGGAGTTCAGACAGAGAAAGATGTTCTGGAAAGTGAAACCATAACCCAGCCAGTCAAGCAGATTGAAAAAGTGGGTACAAAAGAAAGACCGCCCACAACAGGGTCGGGAACGTTTATAAATCCTACATTTGGAACACTTTCTTCACGCTATGGCAGTCGTTGGAACAGACAGCACAAGGGCATAGATATTGCAGGTTCATATAACAGCCCAATAAAGGCGGCAGACGGTGGCGTGGTAACATATTCAGGCTGGATGTCGGGTTATGGCAACTATGTGGTTATCAATCATGAAAACGGATACCAGACCGCATATGGACACTGTGCATCCCTTTCTGTCAAGGTTGGCGACCGTGTGGCAAAGGGCGATATTATTGCAAAGATGGGGAATACAGGACGAAGCACAGGGACACATTTGCATTTTGAGGTAAGGAAGAATGGTGCTTATGTCAACCCCCTTCAATATGTAGGATATTGATTTAATCCTGGAGGTACGGAAAATGGATAAAAAAATTCTGGTTGTTGATGACGAGAGACCTATTGTTGAGATTTTGAAAATCAATCTTCAAAAGGAAGGATATATTGTATTTGAGGCATTTGATGGTGAAGAGGCTGTAAACAAGGCTATGATGGTGGAGCCTGATTTAATTCTTTTGGATGTTATGCTCCCCAAACTTGACGGATTTTCGGTGTGCAAGAAGATTCGCGAGAAGTCCTCTGTGCCTATTTTGATGCTCACTGCCCGGGAGGAAGAGCTTGATAAGGTTTTGGGACTAGAGTTGGGAGCAGATGACTATATCACCAAACCTTTCAGCATCCGTGAACTTATGGCAAGAATTAAAGCTAACATGAGAAGAACAGAGACTGTGTTTGAAGACCGTCGTGAGACCCCGGTGGAGAAACTTGAAATTGGTTGTTTTTCCTTTGACTACAACAGATATGAACTTTATAAGAATGGGAACCTTATTGACCTCACAATCAGGGAATTTGATTTGGTGAAGTTTTTGGCAAGCCAACCCAACAAGGTTTTTTCAAGACAGAGCCTGCTTGAAAGCGTTTGGGACTATGAATATTACGGCGACGTGCGTACTGTGGATGTAACGGTAAGACGTCTGCGTGAGAAAGTTGAAGATGACCCGTCAGAACCACGGTACATAATGACAAAACGCGGTGTGGGTTATTATTTCCAACCATAATGCTTGGGATAACAGTTGTTGCCGTAGGCAAGATTAAGGAAAAGTTTCTCACCAGTGCAATAGAGGAATATGCAAAGAGGCTTTCGGCCTACTGTCGGTTTGAGGTGGTTGAGGTAAAAGACGAAAAAACACCAGAGAATCCTACAGAGACAGAAAAGGCAATGGTTCTTGACCGTGAGGCAGAACGGATTTTGCAAAAGATACCAAAGGGTGCAAAGGTTATTTCCCTTTGCGTCGAGGGGAAACAAATGACATCCGAGGATTTTGCGGATATGATTGCGGAAAGTACAGTCGGCGGTGTCAGCAAGCTGGTTTTTGTAATCGGTGGCTCAATGGGGCTTTCTGACAAGGTGAAAGAAATATCCCATTTGCGGCTTGGCTTTTCAAAAATGACCTTTCCCCATATGCTGATGAGGGTTATTCTGGCAGAACAGATTTACCGGGGTTTTACAATTATAAACGGAAAAACATATCATAAATAACAATACCCACGACTATAACAGTCGTGGGTATATTTTTGTTAAATGCATTCATCCATATTTATTATATAATGTGTTATAATGCGTACTGCATCAAAAAAACCTTCAATATCAATCATTTCGTCACATTGATGGGCGCCGCCGTGTCCGGGAGGCATGGTCATGAAAGGTTTTTTTCTGTCCTTTCGTGTGGTGCAGGTGCCTACAGAAAATGCATTTTCCAGAAGTCTTGCATAAGTTCCGCCACCAAGACGGAAGACTTTTTCGTCAAGACCGGTTATTTCATTATAGATCCCCTCTAAAACAGATGGGATGGGACTGTCGTCAGGGATTGAAAAGCCTTTTTTGTTGTCCACGGGAGTGATAGACCAACCAAGATTTCCAAAACTACTATTAATATTATTTTCCAAAACTTCAGGGGACAGGGTTGAGCCGTAACGTGTGTCAAAACTGAGGGAAATATGTCCGTCAGTCATTGATACAATGCCGTTTACAAAGGTAAGCTTTCCAAACCGGATATCATCATGGTCAATTCCCATTGAACTGCCAAAGGGACAAGAGAGAATGGTGGATATCTGCTGCATGATGTTTCTGTCATTGTCTGAGAGGAAGTCAAGCCCGCAAAGCAACGAGGAGATAAGGTGTGCAGCATTTACAGAGCCTTCCGGTTCGCTGGCGTGCTTGGCTATACCTTTTGCAGTGAGAATCAGGGTGTTCTTTTCGGATTTAAGAGAGAATGCAGTATTGCCTTTGATTTTTTCGGTCAGTTCTGCCTTTATGCTGTCCGAGGCTTTGAGAGTGACAGTGGCTTTATCCAGAACCACATTGAACGCCTCTCCGCCGCAGAAGTCAAGGATATCAGATGTGCATTCGTTGCAGCGTGCCCAAAAATGATATATTCCTTTTTCACCAATGCTGCACGGGAATTCCGCATCAAGGATAAGCGATGCGTCGGGCATGGGGTGTTCTTTGGCAAAAGCCGTTATATCAGTCATGCCGGTTTCTTCTTCGGAACCGATGAACGCCAGAAGTCTGCTTTTTATTGGTATATTGCAGTCACGGATGATTTCCATGGCACAAAGTGCCGCCATAATTCCTGATTTGTTGTCCCACACACCTCTGCCGATGAGGGTTCCGTCTTTGATAATAGGTTCAAAGGGCTTGGTATACAGCCAGTCTTCACCTACGGGAACAACATCACTGTGACCAAAAAGGCCGATTGTCTTATCGCCATTGCCAAAACCTGACAGTGCATAGCCGGAATCAGTATAGACCTTGGTGTCAAAGCCGTGTTTTTCAAAAAGCTGAGCACATTCTCTCAGTGCCTTTGCACATTCTCTGCCAAAGGGGGCATTTTCTTCTGCATCGCCCTTTATAGCAGGGGTTTTGGAAATTTCAATCCATTCCCCAAGGATTTTTTTCTGGTGATTTTGTATCCATTGTTTGATTTGGGGGTCATAACTAAGATTTATCATTTTTGTACCTCGCATCTAAAAGTATGATTATATTCTGTCTTGAAAAAGGTTATTTTAAACCGGGTTCAAACAGCTGGCCAATGCGGTTTGCGTCTTCGCTTACATTGTTGTAAACCATGTCAAAATAAGTATCAATGTTTTCTTTATATGGTGTTTCATCTGTATAATTGTAAACACTGCCGTCGGGTGTTTTGTACAGGTTAAAGGCTGTCAGAACAGGGGTTTGCTTTTGGACTTCCGACATAAAGCTGTAATATGGGGACATAGGCATCTTTGCCGCAGACAAGATGTTTGGAATCATAAACGGCATAGAAACTGTGTCCGGAAAATCGGCGTCCATATCAAAGTTTGCCCAGATTACATATGGAGTTGATCGCAAAGCAAAGGTCTTATCCATATCAATGTTGCCAACCAATTCAGTTGCAAAGGAGGGTGCGTGGTCGCCCACCATGCATACTATAACGGGTCGATCCGACTGACTGAAGTATTGGGTCAATTCATGAAAAGCATTGTCAGAAAGGCTTATACAAGACTGAAACTCACTGATATCATCAGTATAATCACCAAAATCTTTTTTTGTGTTTATCAGGTCCAAACTCTCCTCGTTTAGTTCCCAACCGCCATGGTTCTGGATTGTCAGCATATACATAAATCGAGGTCCGTCACCCATATTTTCGTAGCTTTCCAGCATCTTGCCGTAGCAATATTCGTCGGTTGCATAAGGTCTTTCGCCATACTTTTTGATATCATCAAAGGCCTCAATAAACATAACCTTGTCAAAGCCAAGCTGGGGATAGACGATGCCCCTTGAATAATTGAGAGACTCGGCACAATGTGCTGCCCATGTGGAGTAACCTAAGGTTTTCAGGTAGCTGACAATACTGTTTGCGTTGTCAAAGTCAAGATAGTTGAAAGGCGTTATGCCAGGCATAAGCTGGATGGAATTGCCGGTAAGAAACTCATATTCGCTTTTGTTTGTTCCGCCGCCGGTGCCGGCAACCACGGTTTTGCCTTTAAGACCATCAGGAAGACTGTCAATAAAGGGCATTGCTGACAGTTCGCCACTCATATCCACCAGGTCACGCAGGTCATAAAAGGTCTCGTTTAAAATCATAATTATGTCAGGGGTGTTGTTGTGGACAGCAGGTGAAATCTTTGACAAAACTTTTGACTCAAGAGTGTCTTCAGAGTAACCCTCAGGCTTTGTCACCATGTTGAGAGAGTTTTGGAAAACTTCGATAGAGCTGGCAGCGTAACCATAGGTGTAGTAGGAGTCCTCCCATGACCACACAAATGTGGTTCTGGGTTTGATGGGGTTTTTGGCAAGGTATACGGAATGAATGAAAATTATACCAAACAAAACCAGACAGGTGTTTTTGAAAAGAACTTTTTTAAAGGTAACTTTTTTGCCTTTTTCAAGTGTGCGTAGGTGCATTGACACAAGAAACGACAATACAAAAAATACGATTACCGCAATCACATATATGCTTATAGGGAACTTATAGCTGTCAATAACTGAAATGGTGGTCCCCAGATTATGTAAATCCTGAGTGGATATAGGGGAATTGCGGTATAGCAAGGTATAGTAGTTTGCAATGCTCAAACACAGGCATGGTATGGACACAATCAAAGACGAAATCCACCAACGTTGCACAAAGAAAAACACAGCCGAAATCAGAACAAAAATTGTCAGAATGTTTATCCCTGTATAAAAGAAACCATTCATAAAGGGGTTTTTGTTGCCAAGTTCAAGAAAGTAATATATCAATGTGGCATTTAGCAATGCAAACAAAAGTGTAACAAAACTTTTTTTGTGTGAAACAAACCACATTTTTAGTTTTTTTGAAATTCTGTTCACGTTCAGGACTCCTTGAAAAGTTATTTTAATAAGTATAACACAAAGTCCCTTAAAAAGCTATATAAAACAGAAAAACGGAGTAAAAATTTTACTCCGTTTTTATAATCTGTTAGTTGGGACGTTCTTCGTTGAGCTTGACAGAAACTGTTGCGGTAAGACCTGTCTGGTATTTATATACCTCCAGTTTCAGGGCTTCGCCGGGTTTGTGGGAATCCTTGATTTTGTTCAGCTCATCGGTGGTGGAAACCTTTTTGCCATCCGCTTTGGTGATGATATCACCCTGTTCGAGACCTGCGATTTCCGCACCGCTGCCAACCTGAACTGCCATAACCTGAACACCTACAGGCCAGTTTTGACGATTTGCCATATATTCGGTCACATCACGGCTTGAGATGCCTATAACAGGTCTGCCCTTCACATATCCGTATTTTATCAAATCCTCAAGAACGGGTTTTGCCTCGGAAATGGGAATTGCAAAGCCCATACCCTCAATGGTGGAGGAGGATATCTTTACGGCGTTGATGCCTATAACCTGGCCGTATGCATTAACCAATGCACCGCCCGAGTTGCCTTCGTTGATGGCGGCATCCGTTTGTATAACACTTAGGGTGCGGTTGTCCACGGTAATTGTCCTGTTTATGGCACTGATGATTCCCTGAGTGGTGCTGCCGAAAAATTCCATACCAAGGGGATTTCCTATGGCAACGGCTCTTTCACCAACCTGAACAGCAGAGGAATCACCCAGCTCTGCCACAGTAAGAGGTTCATCAGGGACGATTTTTAAAACGGCAAGGTCGGTCTTTGAGTCAGAACCAATAATTTTTGCATCATATTCAGCGCCGGTGTTCAAAGTAACCTTGACAGAAGACGCACCCTCAATAACGTGGTTGTTGGTGACAACATAACCGTCCGAACTGATGATTATGCCGGAACCTGTGCCCTCGGATACCATAGCTGTGTTGAATATGCTCATGGCACCGGGGATGGTACTTGTTATACCCACAACTGCAGGACCCACCTTTTTTGAAATCTCAACAGTTGTCAATTCGTTGCCGGTGTTTGCCAGTGTTGATGCATTTTCAGTGTTGTTTTGGTGTGGCTGAGCATTGAGGTTGGACAAAACATTTGATTTGTTCCCTGAACCCCATTTGCCAGAACCCAGACTGTAGCCCGCGGCAAACAATCCGCCAAGGACAGCGAGGTTGACAATGGCTACTGCAACTGCAATAGCCATGTATTTTTTGAATCCTTGCTTTCTCACAGTTTCATGGAAGGGTTTTACCCTTTCCAGAGCGGTGGAGGGAGCAGGTTCTTCTTTTTCGGTCAAAGAATCCTCGATAGCGGGGTTGTTTATGCTAAAATTATCTTGCTGATAGTCATCGGCATGCCACACGTTATATATGGGCTCGGGATTTGGAAGCTCTTCGCTGTTGTTAGCAATGGGAGTGTATTCACTTTCGTCTGTGTCATAGTTTTTTTCTTCAAATTCATTCATAGAACATTTTCCTTTCTATAGAATAATAGATTATGTTTAATATAACAGATATTTATTAACAAAGTATGAATAAAATTTAAAAAATAAATCAAGATTAGATTCTGCCCCGAGAGAGGGTAAAAGTAAATTCTGCATATTCTCCCTCAATACTTTTTACTTCAATGTCTTTGCCGTGACGATTTAAGATATCTTTGACAATATAAAGACCGATGCCCGTACCCTGGCGATTTATGGAACGGGATTTGTCCGCCTTATAAAACCTTTCAAAAATAAATTTCTGGTCATCCTGGGATATACCACAACCAGAGTTGTATATGGAAACAAAGACCTCCTGCTGACGGGTATAAACCGTAATTTTTATAGTTCCTTCGTCAGGGGTAAATTTGATGGCGTTCTCCACAAGATTGGTAAGAACTTGCCTTATGCCGTCGATATCAGCATTAACCATGCAAACATCGGATTCAAAGATGACATCTACATTGATTTGTTTTGAACTGATTTTGTTTTCAAAACTAATCAGTGTACGGCGTATTACCTCGTTTATATCAAAAACCGCGAATTCAAGGGCTTTGTTGACATCTTTCCCGCGGGTAACGTCAAGGAAGGAGTTGACCAAAGACGAAAGTCGGCTAATCTCATCTTTAACGATGATAAGGTACTCTTTGTGACGTTCCTCAGGAATTGTGCCATCCAATATTCCGTCCACAAAACCCCCAATGGTTGTCATGGGTGTACGCAACTCGTGTGAAACATCGGATATAAAGTTGTTCTTTATATCATCCGCTTTTTCCATGTTGAACGCCATATCATTGAAAGAATTCGTCAATTCACGTATCTCAGTAATATTATAACTGTTTTTGTGAATTTTAACACGGCTTGAAAAGTCTCCTTTTGCAAAATTTTTTGCTGCAGCCCCAATAGCCTTTATTGGTTTTGAAATGTTTTTTGAAAGAGCAAAGGAAAGTGCAAATGACAGCAAAAGAACGGCTATGATGGCAATTCCCATAGTACGATAAAGGCCAAGTTGCAGGTGGAACATTTCGGGTGCATTTGCGCTTATAAAGATGGCGCCGATAACAACATTTTCAGGTTTTGCAACAACGGGAAGTTGCAGGGTAAACATCTCAGAGGTATAGACCCCGCCCAATGTTCCCTTGTCTATATGCTCACGGCCTGAAAGCACGTCTTGATAATACTTCTTATCCACGTATTTTACGTTGTGATTGAAGTTTTCCTCCATGGCTGATGCCATGAGAATTTTCCCCGTCTTATCTATAATCAGGATGCTTTTGTTTGAACTGCGTGAAAATCCGTAGAGAAAGTTTTCAAGCCGTTCAGACGGTACACCGCTGTTGATAAAGCCCGATATGGCGTTAGCGTTGTCCTTCAGCGTATCAACACGCTCCTTGTATACATGATGTGAGATAAGAAGGTATCCCGACACAGCAAGGGCGAGCGTGCTTATAATGATTATTATTACATTAATGAAGAAAATTCTTGAGAATACGGTTTTTTTCATATTACTTCACCATACTTGGATATTATTTAACTTCAAATTTATAACCCACACCCCAGACGGTCTTAAGCTGCCATGAATGGGAAGATTCGGGGGAGTCATATTCGATTTTTTCACGGATTCTCTTTATGTGAACATCAATAGTCCTGGAATCACCAAAAAATTCATAGCCCCATATCTCGTTTAAAAGCTGGTCGCGGGTAAACACCTTGTTTTTGTTGCTTGCCAGAAAGTGAAGAAGCTCAAATTCCTTAGGCGGCATTTCAACAAGAGTATCCTCCAGCATTACCTCATAAGTTTCACGGTTGATGGTCAGTCCGTCAAAGTGAAGTTCATCAGAATCTGAATTGTGGTTTGTGTCTGTGTTTCCGCATCGACGGAGAACCGCTTTGATGCGTGCAACAAGCTCCTTGGGTTCAAAGGGTTTTACAATATAGTCGTCAGCACCCAGCTCAAGGCCCAGAACTTTGTCAAAAAGCTCGCCCTTGGCGGTAAGCATGATGATTGGTGCGTTTGACATGCTGCGGATTTCGCGACAGACCTGCCAACCATCTTTTTGGGGCAGCATTATGTCCAAAAGAACGATATCAGGTTTTTTTTCTTTAAACAGCATCACAGCCGATTCGCCGTCATAGGCTGTGCAGGTGGCAAAACCCTCCTTTTCAACATAAAGGCGGATAAGCTCGCATATATTCTTTTCATCATCTACAATAAGTATCAAATTATTCATTAATCCTTTTCCCCCATCTTTAGTGCTCTCGAATTTTTAAGTTTCAAGTGCAGATCATAAATTTCACGCTTGGGGAGGCCGAGCTCCTCTGCCACCTTGTTTACCAAATCTTTGCCACGAAGACCCTCTTGGGAGTAACTTTGCAAAAGTTCATCAGGGGAAGGCATTTCTGCCCTGATTTGATTTTCAAGTTCCTGACTGTCTTTACCTTTTATAATAAGTACAAACTCGCCCTTGGGCGGGGTCTCGGTATATCTCTTGATAGCATCTTCTATAGTTGTGCGGGAAAATTCCTCAAACTTCTTGGTCAGTTCACGGGCAAGGACAATTTCACGATTGCCAAAGAATTCAAGCATATCACCAAGGGTGGAGAGCAATTTGTGTGGTGCCTCGTAAAATATAAGCGTTCTGGTGTCGTTTTTCACCTCGTCAAGATGAATTTTGCGGTTTCGTTTGTTGGTGGTGAGAAAACCCTCAAATGAAAATCTGCCTGTAGGCATACCCGATGCCACCAGGGCACAGGTGAAGGCAGATGCTCCCGGCAGTGGGACAACATCAATCCCATGGTTTATGCAAAGCCTCACCAAATCCTCACCAGGGTCAGAGATTGCAGGCATACCTGCGTCCGAAACCAAGGCTATGGATTGCCCGGAATTCAGTTTTTCTATCAGGACATTGCCTTTTTGCACCTTGTTATGTTCGTAATAACTGGTCAGGGGAACGCTTATTTCAAAATGATTAAGCAGTTTAAGGGTGTTTCGTGTATCCTCTGCCGCTATAAGGTCAACCGATTTCAGCACCTCCAGGGTGCGGAGAGTGATGTCTTTCAGGTTGCCTATGGGGGTGGGACACAGATATAATGTACCTTTCAATTGGGGTTCCTTCTTTCTATTCAGTCGGCAGTCCGACCGTATATATCATTTATCTCACGGGAGTATTTGCCCTTTTCATCATAAACGTATAGGGGTGGTTCCAGAAACAGCTTAGGATTGCCGTATTTTGCACCCTCAATCAAAACCATATTGGCGGTTTTTGAGGGTGACGGATGCACAAACCTCAACCGTTTTGGCTCCAGTCTGAAACTACGCATCAGACAGATGATGTCCGCAAGCCTTTCGGGACGGTGTATCATACACAGCTTGCCGTAGGGCTTGAGGCATTTAGCCGATACGGAAATAACGTCCTCCAATGTACAGCAAATCTCGTGACGGGCAATGGTCACCGTGTCGATGGTGTTTTTAAGCCCGCCGTGACTTTCTTTATAGGGCGGATTGCAGCTTATGTTGTCAAAACTCTCTGTGCCAAAGATTTGGACAGAATTTTTAAGGTCGCCCCAAAGGATTTCCACTTTTCCCTGCAAATTGTTGAGAACAACGCTCCTGTTCGCCATTTCTGCCACGCATTCCTGAATTTCGAGACCTTTGATGTGGTTTGCCTTTGATTTTTCGGAGAGTAACAGTGGGATAATCCCGTTGCCAGTGCATAAATCAAGAACCACGGCATCCTTTTTGATTGTTTTTGATGCAAAGTCTGCAAGCAGAACTGCATCAACCCCAAAACAAAACCAATCGGGGTTCTGGATAAGTCTTAAACTATTCTTTGTCTGGAGGTCATCAAGACGCTCATTTGGGTGTATTGTAGGGTTGTTCATGAAATTATTTCCTTTTTATGGAATATTTTGTCCGTATTCTGACTAAAATAAATGTATATCTTTGGAATTTAGTATATCAAAAAACAACCATAAATTCAAGATGGAATATTTTTTACAAAAAATGGGAATTTTTTCAACAAAAGTGGAGGAAACGAGAGGAAATGGGAGAAAACGGGGGGGATTTAAAGTTTAGTCAGGATTTGGAGAGCTATTTCCCAAAATTAAAAGGGTTAAATTGGATTAATTCCAGATAATCAAATTTGACTTTTAGGGCAAAATTTGTGTATAATAAAGGTCCGTTGCGACATTTTTGGGTCGCAAAATTAAATAAAAGCAGAGGTGATTGGATGCTGAATGGTCTGAAGGATAGACTGAATAACATATCCTCATCAGCCAAACGGAATATCCTGTTGTCAACAGTTTTTGTTGTTTTATCATTGACGATTGTTTGTACTGTAAGTATTGCCTGCAAGCAGGTAGTGCTTGTTGACGGGGACAATTCCGCAAAAGAAGTTATTACATTTAAAAGATATGTTGAAGATGTTCTTGAGTCTGAGGGTATTACCCTGGACAGCCGAGACAAGATGAATGTCAAGCCCGGCGACAAACTCAAGGATAACATGAGAATACAGGTGTACAGGGCTTTCAGGGTAAGCGTTACTGAAAAAGGCAAGACTGTGGAACACATTGCCACAAGACGTACCGTCGGCGAGGTGTTAAACGAGCTTGGCTACAACGCAAAGAAGACCGACAAGACAACTCCTGCATACAATGCAAAGGTTTCGGACTTTGATGAGATTACACTCATCAGGACCAAGGAAGAGATTGTCACGGTGGTTGAAGAAATCCCATATGAAAGCAAACAGCGTGAGAACAAAGCACTTGCTACAGGAAAACGCAAGGTTGTCCAAAAGGGTCAACCCGGTGAAAAAACCGTTGAATACAAGATTTTGTTTGAGGACGGGGTAGAGGTTGCAAGAGAAAAGGTAGGCGAAGAGGTCAAGGTTGAGGCCATAGCCCAGATTACAGAGGTTGGGCCAAGAAAGACCATGGACAGCTACAAAATTGCATCAGCAGGGACAATACAGACTTCACGTAGCGGCAGCCTTTCCTACAGCAAGGTTATTTCGGTAAATGCCACAGCGTATGACGCATCAAGTTGCGGCAAAAGTCCATCACATCCGGCTTATGGCATCACAGCTACAGGCCGCAGAGCAGGATATGGCATAGTTGCCGTTGACCCCAGCGTTATCCCCTTGGGAACAAAGCTGTATATTGAAAGTGCAGACGGTTCTTACGTGTACGGTACAGCAATAGCGGCGGATACCGGCGGTGCAATCAAGGGCAACCGCATCGACTTGTGTTACAACACAAGGTCAGAGGCAATAAGCTTTGGCAGACGCCAGATGAAAGTTTATATTTTGAAATAAAATAAATAGGAAAGACATCCGAAAGGATGTCTTTTTTGTATATTCAGAGTTCTTGTTCAAAATCCTCTAAATCTTCTCCGTTGGGGAACTCTTGTTCGCACATTTCGAGATAGGTGTCTTCGGCAAAGCAAAGAGCTTTTTTTAGGTCTTTGATAGTTTTGTCAACGTCTCTTACAAGCTGGTGGTAGAGTTTTTCGTAGTTTGGCATAACAATTCTCCTTTGTAAAATAAATAAAAAAGTGCATGGCAAGAACCATGCACCGAAAAACGCACGACTCTTGTTTGCGAGACAATTTTTTCCACCAAAATAGAGGTTACGAAAAACGAGTCTGCGTTTTTGCCAAAAGCAAAACGCCCTCTATTTTAGTAGTATGAAATTATCTCGCAAAATTATTATACCACAGAAGAAAATAAATTACAATATGTTTTTTATTTTAGGGGGAACATTTCCCCCTAATACCCCTTTATTCGCTGTTCGAGCCTTGGATATCTGTAATTGCTCAGCTTGCCCAAAGGCACAACCGCTCAGAAAAACAAACCTATTGTTCGCTTCGCTAAATCGGCGTCACCAGCAAAGGAAAAATGTGACGCCGATTTTTGCACCTTTGTCCCAGTTTCGCAAACAGTTATCACTCGTCTCTCCTTGACGCGGAATATTTTTAAGACTATCTCTGCGGGTCTTTAAGACCCCAAAGGAATACCTTAGCAAATATGCCGCGTTAGTGAGAGTTGAGATGCAGATGTTTGTGAATATTTTTGAATGAGATGAAAAACGGCGGATATCAGTTCCCTTTTTCATCCGCCGTTTTTAGCGAGTGCGTTCAATATATATTGAACTTCCGAGCGGCAGTGAAATGAAAAAATATGAACATCTACAGATGCACGAAACTTGAACAGCGGAAAGGGGGTACAAGGGGGTTTGACCCCCTTGAAAGAGAAAATATATCCAAGTCTCGAACAGCGGTAAAGGGGTTCAAGGGGAATAATTCCCCTTGAAAGGTAAAACATGTATGAAACTCAAACATTGGTAAAAGGAGAGGGGAATTCCCCCTTGTAATAACAAATAAGGTGATTTCAACAAAAAACCCCCCTTTTTCAAGGGGGACATAAATATTTATTCCAACTTACTCCACTCGTCATAGTAGATCTCAAGATTTTGCCTCAGAGTTTCGGTTTCCTGACATTTTTCTGCCATGAGCTTGTAATCAGAAAAAACTTCTTCACTTGCCATTTCGCATTCAAGCTCGGATATGCGTTGTTCTGCATCTTCAATCAGCTTTTCAAGCTCCCGTATGCGATTTTTCCGTTGTGCATCAAGGCGACGTTGTTCCTTGGAACGATAGCTGTTGTCAGCTTTTGGGGTTTCTGCCGCTTTCTCCACAGCAAGCTGTGCCAGTCTTTCAGCCTCGGCACGTGCCTCACGTTCGGTAACTTCACAATAATAATCATAGTTGCCACTATATATCCTGAGACCATCATTGGTAAGCTCTGCAATCTTGTCGGGAACTTTGTTCAGCAGATATCGGTCATGGGACACGAAAATAAGGGTGCCGCCGTACTCGGACAGAGCCGCCTCCAAAACCTCTTTTGAGGCAAGATCAAGGTGGTTGGTAGGCTCGTCAAGGATGATTACATTGGACTTCTCAAGCATGATTATGCAAAAGGCAAGCTTTGCTCTTTCGCCGCCGCTTATTACCTTTACGGGTTTAAATACATCATCTTTTGTAAGGAGAACGTTGCCCAATACCCTGCGTATTTCTGCCTCAGGGGTCTGTGGAAATCTGTCCCACAGTTCGTCAAGGGCGATTTTGTCCTGATTCAGGTTTAGATTCTCCTGCTCATAATAGCTGATGGATACATTTTTTCCCCATTCCACAGAACCTTTTTGATATGGGATAATCCCTTGAATGATTTTAAGGAAAGAGGATTTTCCAATGCCGTTGGAACCGATTATTGCAATTTTTTCGTGCTTTTTCACCGCAAAATCCACGTTTTTGCAAAGGAGCTTTTGCTCATCACCTACGGTTATATCAAGGTCGGTTACCGTAAGCACATCTTTATATGGTTCTTTGGTGTGTTCAAACTTCAGCCGCATGGACTTCAAATCGCCGTCGGGACGCTCCAGAATTTCCATTGACTCCAGCGTCTTGAGACGTGACTTTGCACTTGCCGAGGTTGATGCACGGGCAATGTTTTTGTCAACATAGGTCTTGAGCTGTGCAATCTGCATCTGCTGGATTTCATATTCCTTTTCTTCACGAATTTTGCGTTCTGCCTTCTGCACCAGATATTTTGAGTAGTTTCCTGCATAGGAGTAAAGTTTGCCACGCTCCACCTCAAATATATGTGAAACAGTTTTGTCAAGAAAATATCGGTCATGGGACACAATAAGCAGTGCACCGCTGTATGAAACCAGATATTCTTCAAGCCATTTGAGAGTTTTGAAGTCAAGGTGGTTGGTAGGCTCGTCAAGGATAAGGAGTTCAGGCTCCTCAAGGAGCAGTCTTGCGATGGCAAGACGGGTTTTTTCGCCGCCCGACAGGGTGGAAATTACCGTTTCCATATCCTTGTCCCCAAAACCCATACCGTTTAGGATGGTTTTGATTTTTACATCAATGTTATATCCGTCACGGCTGTCAAAGTAGTTCTGCATCTGGGTATATTTTGCCGAAACCCGTTTGTATTCATCGCTTTGATGATCGGTGAGGGATGACATCTGCATCTCAAGCTGACGCATCTGGGACTCCGCATCAAGAACATCATCAAAAACCTTTCGCATTTCTGCCATGATTGAGCTGTTGCGTTCAAGACCGTTGTTTTGCTTGAGGTATCCGATTTGCAGTCCTGGTTTCTTTGCCATGTGACCGCTGTCATAATTGAGAGTTTCCATTATAATGTTAAGAAGTGTGGATTTTCCCGCACCATTAACACCAATAAGACCATAACGGCCCTTTTCGTTTATGGTCATTTTGATATTTTTTAAGATTTCGTCCTGTCCAAAGCTTTTATACAGGCTGTCGATGTCTATCAGCATTTTTTATCCCTCAATTTTTTCAACTTTGATTTCCATATTCTTTTTAAAAAACAGCTTGAGTATCAAAACTCCTGCCCCAAGTCCCAAAAGTGCACAACCAAAAGCATACCATTCGCTCCCTAGGGCGGTGCCCAGAGTTCCGCCCAGTATCATCAACAGGGTGAGGAACGCATATCCAAGGGCAGAGTGACCCACAAATATTCTGTCATCAGAAATCAGGCGGACCTTGTCGCCAACAGAAAGACCGCCGGGGTTTTTGAGCCGGACATTCATTTCACGGTTACTGCAAAGACCGCATGCAGCACAGTTTTCGCCACATGCGGAGTCACGGCTCACAGAAATCGTTATATATTCACCATGTATTTTGGATACAAATCCTGTCTTTTCCATATTATTTATAATTCCTTTTTGTTTTTTGCCATACTCAGCATTTCCCGTGCGTTTTCACGGGTCAAGTCAGTAACACTGACACCGCTGATGATTCTTGCCAGTTCGTCAATACGGTTCTCGGTATCGAGCAATGTAACAGTGGTGGATGTGGTGTCGTCGGTAGATGTTTTTTTGATAAGATAGTGGCTGTCTGCCATGCTTGCAATCTGGGCAAGGTGGGTTATAGAGAACACCTGACGTTTTTTGGCAAGGAGGGACAGCTTTTCGGCAATCTTTTGTGCCGCCCTGCCACTGACACCTGTGTCAATTTCGTCAAAAATCATTGTGTCCTGAGTGCCTGTGTCTGAAAGAACTGACTTTATAGCAAGCATAATTCGTGAAAGTTCGCCGCCGGATGCGATTTTTGACATTGATTTCAGTGCCTCGCCGGGATTGGTGGAAAGAAGGAATTCAACATCGTCCTTTCCTGATTCGGTATAATTGATTTCATCGCCGCATTTACGGTCACTGATTTCTATTGAAAATCTCACCTTTGGCATATCAAGGTCAGAAAGTTCGCTCATTATCTGGCTTTCCAGCAGTGTTGCAGACTCAATACGTTTTGCGGTCAGGGTTTCAGCCGAGTTTCTGAGCTGTGACTGTATCTCTTCGAGTTCTGCATTCATCATAGCCAGAGATTCGTCACTTTTTTCGATTTTGCCTGCCTCTAAACGTGCAGAGTCGGCGCATGCAAGAATTTCTTCTATTGAATTTCCGTATTTGCGTTTGAGGGAGTTGATATTATCAATCCGCTCCTCAATCATATCCAGTTCTGCCATGCTGAAGTCTGTGGCAGAGAGGCAGGAATTGATTTCAGAGGCAACATCCTGAGTTTCTGCGATTATCCCCGTGAGCCTCTCATAACTTTCGGCTAGTTTTGGCGAAAAACGGCTTATGTCAGCAATGCTCCGTTCTGCCTGACGCAACAGGTCATACGCAGAACATTCCTCGCCACCATATAGTGCGGCATATGCCGTGCCGGAACCTGCCACTATGCTTTCCATATTATAAAGATAGTCGCGTTTTGCCTCTAACTCTTGGTCTTCGCCGATTTTAAGTTTGGCGGAAGTGATTTCGTTAATCTGAAACAGAAGAAGTTCCAGACGTCTCTCACGGTCCTCAATGGAGGAGGATAGCTGGTTTATTTCTCTTTCTAACTCGCGCATTTTTTTGTAGGATGCCTTGTATTCGTCAAGGATATCCTGGTTGTTGCCATATTCATCAAGAAAGGCGATGTGACTGTGCGGGTCAAGGAGGGATTGGTTGTCGTTTTGACCATGGATATCAATAATCATTGATGTGATTTCACGCACCACTCCCAAGGGCATGGTTACGCCATTTATACGGCAGGTGCTTTTGCCATCTGCGGTGAGCTGACGGTTTATTGCGATAATCCCGTCATCAGCATCAATGCCCATGTCTGCTACATAGTCAAGGATGTTGCTGTCCGATACCTCAAAACAGGCATTGACCACAGCTTTGTCACAGCCTGTGCGCAAAATATCATGACTGACACGTTTGCCCAGTGCCATGTTGATTGAGTCAATAAGGATTGATTTGCCGGCACCGGTTTCACCTGTGAGAACATTAAAACCCTGAAAAAATTCAACATGGACTTCATCAATAACTGCGATGTTTTTGATATGTAATTCTTTGAGCACGTTCTCACATCCTTTCTTTAGTCAGAGAGTTTTTGACGGATTACGTCAAAGTAACCTCTGGAGTTTACGTTGATAAGGGGTACGCGTTTTTCACTGCGTACAATTTCTACATATTCATCAGCGCCCAGCAATTTTGCCGAAGCGCCGTCAATTCTCAGGTCTACTTCATTACAGTAGGTTGCATCAAAACCGACGGAAATCCGGGAATCCGGAGGAACAACGATACAACGGGACTTCATGCTGTGGGGACAGATTGGGTTCATAATCATACAATCAAGGGCTTTGTGGACAATAGGACCGCCACAGGAAAGGGAATATGCTGTGGAACCGGTGGAGGTTGCAATGATTATCCCGTCAGCGAGATATTTACCGGCAGAGGTTCCGTCAACTTTTGCCTCAAGGGAAATCATCTTTGCAGAATTGCTGCGGACAATGATGTCATTGAGTGCGGTGAAAGATTCTGTGACTCTGCCGTTTTTCACAACCCTTGCCTCAAGCATCATTCTGTTTTCAACAGAGAAGTCACCTTCCAGAATTTTCACAAGGTTTGAAAGGTCATTGCGTTCCGCCTGAGTGAGAAAACCCAGATGACCAAGATTGATGCCCATAACAGGGACATTGTGTTCTGCTGCGTGGATGACAGTTTTGAGAATTGTGCCGTCGCCGCCCAGAGCGATGACCATATGACTGTCTTTAAAGAGGCTGTAGCCATTCACATATGATGCATCAGCAATGTCAAGGTCGCTTTTTAAATCGGCATCAAGGATAATGTCTTTATTAAATTTTTTCAGGATGGAAACAACCTCTTTCGTTGCCGAGAGGTCAGTGTCACGGTCTCTGTTGACAAAAAGTGCAATTTTTTGCATAATCAACCCTCCTGTTTGTTGTTGAGCCCGTGGGATTGTTCCACAAGGGCAGGAATATCAAATTCTTCACTTAATTCCCCTGATTTTCTTAGATACATCAGATATTCGATGTTGCCTTCAGGACCTTTTATGGGTGAAAAGTCCAGACCTTTTATACAAAAACCAATTTCCTTGGTAAATTCCAGAACTTTTTGAATCACTTCAATATGTGTTGATTTTTCCCTTACAACCCCTTTTTTGCCCACCTTTTCACGTCCTGCCTCAAATTGGGGTTTTATAAGGCATACACCCTCACCGTCCTCATCAAGAAGGTCATATGCCACGGGAAGTACGGGTTTAAGAGAGATAAAGGATACATCCACCGAGAAAAAGTCCAAAGGCTCTGCAATCAAGGCTTTGTCAATATAACGGATGTTTGTGCGTTCCATATTGACAACACGGGGGTCCTGACGAAGTTTCCATGCAAGCTGGCCGTAACCCACATCCACAGAGTATACTTTTTTTGCACCGCTTTGTAGCATGCAATCGGTGAAACCTCCTGTTGATGCACCGATATCCATGCATACGGAATCAGTGAGGTTGATGGGGAATACTTTCATTGCTTTTTCAAGCTTAAGTCCGCCGCGGCTCACAAAGGAGGGGCCTTTGCCACGGACCTCGATTTTCTCGGTACCTTTTACGATTTCACCGGCTTTCATTGCCTTTTGGTTGTCAATATATACATCCCCTGCCATAATCATGGCCTGGGCGGCACTACGGCTGGGAGCCATATTATTCTCCACCATATATATATCAAGTCGCTCTTTACTCAATTCAATCACCTAAGTTCAGTTTTGCTAAAATTTTTGCTGCGACGCTTTCAGCGTCAATACCTGCCTCGTGTTTTTGCTGAGATATGCTTGCGTGAAGCAGGGGCTTGTCAGGAAAGGCAAATTCCATCACTGGGGTTTCAAGATGTTTTCTTACAGTGTCGGAAAGTCCGCCAATGCAGACATTATCTTCAAGAGTTGCAATTATTTTTTTGCCCTCTGCTGCCTCTTTAAGCAATTTCTCGTCAAAGGGTTTCAAAAATCTTGCATTCATAACACAAGCTGAAACACCTTGACTTGCCAGAATTTCTGCAGCACGGTGTGCTTCTCCCACCTGAGAACCTAATGCCACCAGCAAAATCTGATCCCCCTGTCTTTCAATCACACCGCAACCGTCAGCAATGGGTGTGGGAGTGATATTTGCACTGGGTGTGGAACCTCTGGGGTATCTGATTGCCACGGGGCCGTCGCATTGGTTTATGGCAAAGTCAAGCATAGTCCTGAGCTCATCAAGGGATGAGGGAGCAAGTATTTTCAGATTGGGGATATGTGACATATATGACAAATCATATATTCCCTGATGAGTTTCTCCGTCATTGCCTGTAGCGCCTGCGCGATCAAGTGCAAAGACCACGTGCAGATTCTGAAGTGCAGCATCGTGGAGAAGTTGGTCATAGCCACGCTGCAAAAATGTGGAATATACTGCAAAGACGGGAATATATCCTGATGCCGCCAATGCAGATGCAAAGGTTACAGCATGTTGTTCTGCAATGCCTACATCAAAGAAACGGTCAGGAAACTGTTTTGCAAAATTTCCAAGACCTGTGCCATCGGGCATTGCCGCAGTTATGCAGACGAGTTTTTCGTTCATTTTTGCCTGACGGATAATTTCTTCGCCAAAGACGTCCGAGTATGTGACTGCGGAGTGTTCAGGTGTTTTGCCTGTTTTCACATCAAAGCATCCGATTCCATGGAACAAAGATGGATTAACCTCTGATGGAGTGTAGCCTTTGCCCTTTTGGGTTACTGTGTGGACAATAACAGGACGGTCGAGACTTTTTGCGTAATCAATGATAGTAATAAGTTCTTTTAGGTCGTGGCCGTCTACGGGACCAAGGTATTCAAGGCCCATGTTTTCAAAGAGTTTTTTGGGCAACAAGAACTTTTTGAAAAGTCTTTTGCTGCGGTGAACAAATTTCCTGAAAGGCTCACCCACAACGGGAAGGCTCTTGAGAAAACGGTTTACCGAAATTTTTGCATTTATATACCTAGATTTACTGGTTACCTTGCGTAAGTACTGAGACAGTCCGCCCACATTTTCTGAAATAGACATTCCGTTGTCGTTCAGTATAACAATTAAGGGCACGTTGCTGCTGCCCGCGTGATTGAGAGCTTCGTATGCCATACCGCCAGTGAGAGCACCGTCGCCGATTACTGCCACGGCACGGGCGGCACAGCCGTCCATTTCAAATGCTTTTGCAAAGCCTAAAGCTGCCGAGACGGAGGTGGAGGCGTGACCTGTATTAAAGGCATCGCAGGGGGATTCCTGAGTTTTGGGAAAACCGCTGATACCATCTTTCTGACGTAATGTATCAAAAGAATTTTTTCGTCCTGTGATTATTTTGTGGATATATGATTGGTGTCCCACATCCCAGACGATTTTGTCAGAAGAAAAGTCAAAAACCTTGTGCAGGGCAAGCGTAAGCTCCACCGAGCCAAGGTTTGAGGACAGATGTCCCCCGTTCTTTGAAACACTTTCCACCAAAAAACTGCGGATTTCCTCCGCAAGAGCTTTGAGTTCAGAAATATTAAGTTTTTTCACATCTTGTGATGAATTGATTTCATCCAGTATTTTTTTCATAGGAACACCATTTTTATTTACCCCTGAAATTGAAAACAGACAAGATTTTTGCCACGTTGTAGACAATAAGGTTGCTGTATCTGATGGCTATGCTTTTGCCTGCAGCTTTGCCGCCAACGGTAAGTGCCGCAACAAATGCGGTAATAACCAGGCTAAGAAGAAAGCCGTTTAAATTGGGGTACATTTTTATAATATAGGCAACAACTGCTGCTGAGGCAGAACCGCTGATGATGCCGCAGATGTCGCCGATAACATCATTGCAGAAATTGGACACCTTGTCCTTCGATTTTATAAGTTTGATGGCACGGTCCGAAAATTTGACACGTTTTGCCGCCATGGAATGAAAAGGTGCCTCGTCTGCGGTTGTTACAGCCATGCCGACTATATCAAAAAGGATGCCCAATGATACAATAAACAGCAAAATCAGGACCGCAATCCAAAGGCTGACCATTTCCATAACACCGCTGGACAGAACCGTAAAAAGAGCCGAAAGGCAAAAGGTAATAACGATGGTTTTGATTACCCAGCTGTTGTCGCTCCTTTTGAAGTTTGATGGTTTGAATTTAACCTTGTGTTTTCGAGGTATATCGTCTTTCAATACTATTTCATCTCCGGAAATCTTAAGTAAAGAGAAAATAAAAGGGTAGCATATACAGTAAATTTTGTGTCTTAGGTCAGGTTGGATTTCCCGACAGATTGCCCGATTGTCGCCAAAGGGGCAGTTTCCTTTTAAAATCTGTCACGCACCGTTGCCGAAGACACGGAGCAAGCTCCGCATCAAGCGTTACCTGATTGCCACTGAGTACACACTACAATCCTGCATATGCACCAGACGTGAGCCTGAGAACGGTCTAGGGGTTTTCCCCGACAGCCACATGCGTTTCTTAGCCTCTTTTGCAAACATGGTTTCAA
>JAZRNA010000048.1:0-18462 GCA_045647945.1 Clostridia bacterium | reverse complement strand
AGCGTTATGAACTGTGTCGCAGTGTTCACGCAGAGGCAAACTGCATCATCAGTGCACAAAGGCGGGATATGATTGATTCCACACTGTATCTTGTTGGCAAGGACTACAACACAGGGGAATTGGTTGAAAATACCTCCAGCTGTTCAATGTGCAAACGCCTTGTCATAAATGCAGGAATCAAAACAGTAATAATCCGCAATACCCCCACAGAGTATACGGTGGTGGATGTGGAAGACTGGGTTAAAAACGACGAATCCATCGAAGGCGTATTTGGCTATTAAAAACAACAAAAAACCCCTACATTGTAGGGGTTTTTATTATGCCTAAAATATTCTTTTCAGTCTTCCTTTTACTTTTCCGGCAAAATACTTTGCTCTGAGATAAAGTCTTCTCCTGCCCAGGGTTTTTACATATTTGATATATTCAGGATTATCCATCCCAACAGCTTTGTCATCACGCAAGAGCACTGTCATAACACCAATAATCTGGTTTTCTACAATCCCATGCTCCTTTACCCATTGATTGTCTCCGCAAAGAACATACCCCATCCTGTCCACACCAATAATACGATGCAGAACGAACTGACCGTTGGTGCGTCTGTAAAAAACAACATCCCCAACAGCAGGTTTCTTCTTCGGCTTTTCAATGGTAATGCTGTCTATTCCCTGTCTTATAAGGGGCAGCATGCTTATTCCATGAGGTTTGAATGTGACACTTCCGCCGCTGTCCAACTTCTCTGCAATAATGGGATACAATTCCTCAAGTTTTATACTGTATTCTGAACTTTTATTATCATTCATCAATCAGATTTGCCTCTTTCATCTTTTTTACAAAGGCTTTCACGTCCTCTGCAGCTCTCGTCTCGTCCACATCATATTCCGCAGTAAGCGCCGCCACCAAAGCCTCTTCCGTCACATCCTCTGTCATGGCATTCCACAAGGTTGCACCGCTTTCGTTAAGGTTAATGATACCATTGAAGTTAAGAGCTCCATCACCTACAGGAACAACAACATAATACCCTGCAACATTCTTCAGCATATAATCTTTTTTTACTCTCACGTCTATCACCCTTTGCCTTTCTTCCCGCAAAATAAAAGACCATGTGCCGGAGCGTTGGCTGCCCCGACACACAAAATTATTCTACATTATTCATTCCCCGATACGCAACATAAGCCGCTTCATCGTCCATATTACACCCCAGACGATAAACCTTTACCCTGTCAAGAAGTCTATCAAGAAGTGTAAGAAGTTTTTCCATATTTCCGGGGTCTTTGGGTCTTATGGTCTGGTTCAGAATTTGGTGAATGGCTTCTTTTTTGGCCATTTCCTCAATGCTGTTAACCTCCGCCCGCTCCAGAAAACAAATTCCCTGAATGGGCACTTCCGCATTGCGGCTCTGGTCATACTTGCCGCTCCAGGGCGTACCATAAGCCTTTACTCCATCATCAGTCAGCTTTATGGCGGGTTTGTCATCATTTATTATGAATGTTTTGTCTTCTCCAAACACCCTCTGCCATATGGAAGTATGTGTAGACTTTCCCGTGCCGCTGGGTGCAGAAAAAAGATACGCCTTATTCTCATACACCACACCAGAGGCATGGAGCATAAACCCGTCAAAATCCAGAAGGTTGAGATAAAATGCCTCCCCCGTCCACATATACTCATGTTCCAGAAGTGTCAGCTGCGGATTCTGCTGTCTCCGCATCTCAAGATACTCATCGGTAAATCCTACCACTATCTGTGGGTCGCCGTCAAAATCATGAACATAGTTGCGTGCCTGAGTTTCTATTATTCCATCACGCCTTACAATCATGCCTACATTCACATCTGCTATCCGGCATTTAACTTTAACAATCCCGTCGTTTTTACTCTGATTGTTCATTTATTCATTCTCTTGTGTTTTTTCGGTTTCGCCTGACAAAATTGTACCCATTGAGTATGTGCTGTCTTTTACAACATAAACTCTCTCTATGTTGGAGGGGTCACCCTCAACCTCGATATTGGGCATAACAATCCTTACTTCCTTGAAGATACCGTCAATCAAAACCTTGTTGCCGCCACGAACAACCAGTTTGTCAGAGATGTTGCCGTTTGAAATACTCATGTCAGCAGTACCCACACCATCGCCTATAACAACCATGTGGCTGCTTTCTGCAGTATCAATGTTCAAGCCACCCACTCTTATCATAACATTGCCGTCTGAAGGAATTTTGGTTGTTTCCGGGTCATCGATGTAATACTTAACCAGTCTGTCCATAACAACAGCAAACTCTGCACGAGAGATGTTGTTGAGAGGATTAATATATCCATTAGCACCTGCTACGTAACCGTTTGAAACAATTGCTGCAACAGATGTTCTTGCCCAGTCACTGATTTTGCCGCCGTCCTTGAAACTGTCAAGAACTGTCATATCAATGTTTTTGTCCAGATTAAGTGAAAATACTCTGGCAAGAACCACAAAAGCTTCCTGTCTTGTAATATAATTGTTTGGGTTAAGCTTGCCATCACTGCCGTTGAATGCACCCATTGCAACCGCCTTGGACATTGAAGAATAGAACCAGTCATCAAGCTTAACATCTGTAAATGCCGAAATATCTGCATCCTGAGTTGCGCCGCAGGCACGAACCATAATGGTTGCCATTTCAGCTCTTGTCATATTGTCAGAGGGATAAATCTTTCCGTCACTGCCGCTGAGAAGACCATTTTCAACAGCATTCTGCAGTGCCGCAGTTGACCAGTCATCTGGCATGTCAGAAAATTCCGCCGCAAAACCCACTGTTGACAGTGAGAACAAACATACTAAAATCAAAGCAATTACTTTTTTCATCTTTCAAAAACCCTTTCATAAGTGAAATTATACTAATACTCCAGTATCCATACCATTATACTTCATTAATAGAATTTTTTCAATCCTCTTTTCCAAAATTATTCCCATGTCCAAAAATTCGTTACATTCACCAAAAAAAATCTGTTTTAATAGTCGGGTTGACCATTAAAACAGATTGGCATTTTTGAAATTAAAGGAGATTTATGCCGTATTCTCTGCATTCTTCCACCATTTCCTCCGGCCACACCGAGGCATGTACCTCGCCAATGTGTGCTTTGTGAAGAATGAACATACAAATTCTGGACTGACCTATGCCGCCCCCGATTGTGTAGGGAAGTCTGCCTGCAAGCAAATCTCTGTGATATGGAAGATTTACACGGTCCTCACACTTTGCCGCTTTAAGCTGACGTTTGAGGGATTCCTCCGAAACTCTGATGCCCATGCTTGACACCTCAAAGGGGATATCCAGAAGGTCATCGTAGAACAAAAGGTCGCCGTTGAGTTCCCAGTCATCATAGTCAGGTGCTCTGCCGTCATGCCTCTTGCCAGACTTCAGCACATCACCTATCTGCATAAGGAAAACCGCACCCTTGTCCCGGGTTATGGCATGTTCCCGTTCCTTCGGTGTCAGGTCAGGATACATATCCTCAAGCTCCTGGGTTGTCATAAAATAAACTTCCTCCGGAAGTCTGGGTTCAATCTGGGGAAACAGTGAATTTACATACTTTTCGGTCATTTTGAAAACATCAAAAATCTTTTTCACAGTCTGCTTCAGAGTTGAAACGGTTCTGTCATTTTTGGATATAACCTTTTCCCAGTCCCACTGGTCAACGTATATTGAATGTATATTGTCGGTATCCTCGTCACGACGGATTGCATTCATATCAGTATACAAGCCCTCATCATCAGCAAATCCATACTCCTTGAGGGCATTTCTCTTCCACTTGGCAAGAGAGTGTACAATCTGCAGGTTTCTGCCCGTCTCCAGAACATCAAAAGAAACCGCTCTTTCAACGCCGTTAAGGTCATCATTAAGGCCGGTGTCCGGGTCAACAAAAAGAGGTGCTGAAACACGTGTAAGTTTCAGTTCTCTGGCAAGGTTTGTCTCGAAATAATCCTTTGTAGCCTTTATTGCGATTTGTGTATCAATCAAGTTCAGTGCCGACCGATATCCGTCGGGTTTTATTACTGCTGCCATTTTAAATCATAGCCTTTCTGTAAATGATTTTTTCATCATTAAGAATTAATTTTAACATTTTATTTCAAAAAAAGCAATAGAAAACCTCTATTTTAAGAAAATATTTTCACACAAATACGGACATACTAAAGATACAACAACATTTAGGAGGTGAAACCTTATGACAAACAGCGGTGTAAGCTGCAACGTAAACGAATGCATGTATCATGCAGAAGAAAATAAATGCAGCCTTGACAAAATCCAGGTAAGTCACGAAAAAACAAGTGCAGACGCTATTGCAATCCCTCACTTCTGCAAAAGTTACGAAAAGAAATAGCATCCTGAATTTCTATCATTACTGAACCCTCAAATTTTAAACGGCAGATATCTATACATATCTGCCGTTTTTGTTTTTAAAAAAGTTTCATTATATCATTCCATGTGGCAAAAACCATTACCCCCATCAGGAGCACCAACCCTATAAAATGCACTACGCCTTCTTTTTCAGGCGGTATAGGTTTTCTGCGTATTGCCTCAATCACAACAAACAGTATTCTGCCTCCATCAAGTGCAGGAATTGGCAAAAGGTTCATAATCCCGATGTTCACCGATATAAATGCCGCAAGGTACAAAAGATTGAGAAATCCCAGCATCCCGCCCATCTGTGCCGCATCGTTCATTGCTCCTACAACACCTACGGGACCCGAAACTTCACCCACCGATGCCTCACCGCTGATGAGCATTCCCAAAGAGACAAAAACCAATTTCCCCATCCATACCGTCTGGAAAAAGGATTCCCTTACCACATTAAACACATTTGCCTTTTCAATCTTTGGGTTAAATCCTACCAGATAAGCCGGTGTTCCGTCTGAATATTGTGCAACATAAGGCTCAAACACACCCGAAACCCGCTGTCCGTCACGAATAACAGTTATCTGACTTTCTTTTCCGCCACCTTGCTGCATTGCAAAATCAATATCACGTCTGATATTCACCTTTGTTCCGTTTATCTCCACAATTCTGTCTCCGGGGTTCAAAAACTCTGCCACATCTGCAGTTTCCATAACCTTATCAACCGTAACAGTAGAAACCCCTGTACTCGCAGTTGATATCCCCACAAACAGAGTGCAAACCACAAATCCCAGCACTACATTCATTGCAGCTCCGGCAGCCAATACCACCAGTTTTGCATACCAAGGTTTTCTTGAGAAAGACCCCTCGTCATCGCTGTCGGTATCCTCCCCCTCCATGCTGCAAAAACCGCCTATGGGTATGGCACGGAGTGAATATCTGGTTTCGCCCTTTACCTTTGAAAAAATCTTGGGACCCATACCCAGAGCAAATTCATGGACTTTCACCTTGAAAAGTCTGGCAGTAACAAAATGCCCAAATTCATGAACAAAGATTATAAGCGAAAAAAACAAAATCGCAAAGATTATTGTCCAAATCATATTTTATGCTCCAATCTAACAGATTTGTCAACCTCTATTATATCCTCCAAGGTGGGATTTAATTTATTCTTATATTCTCCCATAACCTTTTCAACATACTCTGCAATCTCCAGAAAACCAATTTCATCATGAAGAAATGCGTCAACCGCCACCTCGTTGGCAGCATTCAGCACTGTGGGCATAATTCCGCCCATTTCTCCTGCTTTCTTTGCAAGTCCAAGACAACGGAAGGTTTCTTCGTCAGGTTTCGCAAAAGTAAGAGATGCAATCTCCGCAAAGCTCACCGAATTATCCGGCGACGGCAGCCTTTCGGGATATGTAAAGGCATACTGAATGGGATGCTTCATGGAGGGCAGACTGAGCTGTGCAATAACACTCTTATCCACAAACTCCACCATGGAATGTATAATACTCTCACGATGTACCACCACTTCAATATCCTTAAAATCCACATCAAACAGCCATTTTGCCTCAATTATCTCAAGGCCCTTGTTCATAAGGGTGGCGCTGTCTATTGTTATTTTTGCACCCATTGACCAGTTGGGGTGTTTGAGGGCCTGTTCTTTTTTCATATTTTTCAGTTCATTACGTGTTTTTCCAAAAAACGGACCTCCTGATGCAGTAAGCAAAATCTTGCTGACCTCATCATTTTTGCCGCCGTGCATGGACTGGAATATTGCGGAATGTTCGCTGTCCACAGGCAGAAGTCTGACCCCGTGGCACTTCACCGCATCGGTAAAAAGTGCCCCCGCAGTAACCAAAGTTTCCTTGTTGGCAAGGGCGATATCCTTGCCGTCTTCTATAGCTTTCATTGTTGGAACAAGTCCCGCAAATCCCACAATAGCAGACAAAACCATATCAGTCTCACTCTCTGTTGCAGCAAGGCACAGTCCCTCCTCGCCGCACAAAACAAGGGTGTCTGTGTCGGCAAGACGTGTTTTCAAATCAAGATACTTTTCCGGGTCTGCAACCACCGCAATTTTAGGTCTATACTTCCTCACTTGCTCTTCCAGAAGGCAGATATTTGAATTGCCGGTAATTGCCCTGACTTTAATATTCTTTATTCCTTTAAGGTCATCAACCACCTGAAGAGCCTGAGTTCCAATGGACCCCGTAGACCCTAATATTGATATATTCATAAAGTTCCAAAACCTTTCCTGTTTTTAGATACCTATAATATTGAGATAAATATAAACCGCCGGTGCAACCATAATAACGCTGTCAAGTCTGTCCAAAATTCCGCCGTGGCCGGGGAACAGACTGCCGTAATCCTTGATTCCGTACTTCCTTTTTATAATTGAGGCTGTCAGGTCGCCAATCTGGGAAATAGGCGATACAATAATGCCCAGAATTCCAACCTTAATATAATTGATATCCAGATTAAAAGCCTTTTCAATCAAAAGTCCGTAAAGGAGCATAAGAACAATACATCCAATTGTTCCGCCAACCGACCCCTCGATGGTCTTTTTGGGACTTATCTCAGGACAGAGCTTGTGCTTTCCTAAGAAAACTCCCGTAAAATACGCAAAAGTATCGGTGGCAAAAGCACCAATAAACACAATCCACAAAAGAATTGTCCCGTGCTGCAACCCCTTGATGTCAATTAATGTGGACAGCAAAAAAGGAATGTAAACAAGACTAAAGCACAAAAGTCCTGAATCTGTTACGCTGACGGTCTTGTGACATTTGAGCATTATGGCAAATACCGCAACCAAACCAACATAGAAAAGCAACATATATGCCTGTACAGGGATATATGTCCTAAGGCAAATCAGCACTGCTGCAATATACCCAACAACACAAAGAGCCCTATGTGTTTTCAACCCGGTGGCCTTGTAAAATTCAAAAAGTCCCATAACAGAAATGATGGTAACCGCCGCCGAAATAACATATACGTTGGAAAGCAGAACAGCAACCAACAACGGAATCAGCACCAAAGCCGTTATAATTCTTGTTTTCATAAAATTCCTCCAATTTTATCATTTGCAAAAACGGGCGGATGCTCTCCGCCCGTCAGAAATTTTAAACCTTACCAAATCTTCGGTTTCTCTTCTGATAATCAAGTATTGCCTGATGCATATGCCCCTCCGAGAAGTCGGGCCAGTTGATATTGCTGAACCAGAACTCCGCATATGCTGCCTGCCACAACAAAAAGTTGGACAATCGGTATTCACCGCTGGGACGGATAATCAAATCCACCTCCGGCACATCACGGGTATACATAAGCTCCGACAAATCTTTCTCCGAAACATCCTTGAGATTGCGTTTTCCCTTTGCAATCTGGTCTGCAAGGTTCTTTGCCGCATCGGTAATCTCCGCTCTGCCACCATAATTAAGTGCCACGTTGAGAACAAGGCCCGTATGCTTGGAGGTATACTCCTCGGCGTGGTCGATTGCCGCATTTATCTTGTCAGAAAGTGCACTTCTGTCACCAATTACCTTTAAAATAACGTTGGTTCCGCCAAACTGCTCTTCCACCTGCTGCAGGTAGTTGTAGAGCAAATCCATCAAAGCGTCAACCTCGCTCTTTGGTCGGTTCCAGTTCTCGGTAGAGAAGGCATAAGCCGTCACACACTTAACACCAATTTTGTTGCAATAAACCACTATCTTTTTCAGAGTCTCTGCCCCTGCACGATGTCCGGCACTTCTGGGGAGACCTCGTCTTGACGCCCATCGGCCGTTGCCGTCCATAATAATCCCTATATGCTGAGGAATATTGTTGGGATCAAGTTTCTCCCTCTTTTTCGCTCTTTTAAAAAACATAGGGCACTATACCTCTAAGATTTCTTTTTCTTTTGCGCTGATTACTGTGTCAATCTGTGCCACAAACTTGTCGGTAAGTTTCTGAATCTGTGTTTCCAGATTTTTGAGGTCATCCTCGGTGATTTCGCCGTCTTTCTTCTGTTTCTTAAAGCCTTCAAGTGCATCACGTCTTACATTACGCACCGCAACCTTGCATTCTTCACCGCGTTTTGAGATACCTTTAACCAGCTCTTTTCTTCTCTCTTCGGTAAGAGGAGGGAAGTTGAGACGAATGGTCTTGCCGTCATTGCTGGGTGTAATGCCAATATCAGACTTAAGGATTGCCTTTTCGATTTCTCCAAGGATTGATGCATCCCATGGCTGAATTGTGATTGTTCTTGGTTCAGGAACAGCCACAGTTCCCACCTGCTGAACAGGTGTGGGTACACCGTAATATTCAACTGATACTTTGTCAAGTATTGCAGGGTTTGCACGACCTGCTCTGATTGCTGCCAAGTCTGCCTGAAGAACAGCTATAGCCTTTTCCATTTTATTTTCTGCATTTTTCATAAAACAATCTCTACCTTTCAAAAAATTTATATATCTTATTTTACGATGGTTCCTATTTCCTCACCATTTATTGCCCTTTTTATATTTTCGGGGTCATTAAGTCCGAATACCAGAATCGGAATGTTGTTGTCCATACAAAGTGATGTAGCCGTTGAGTCCATAACACCAAGGCCACGGTTGAGAACATCTATGTAGCTGAGTTTGTCAAACTTCACAGCATTTGGATTGATGTGCGGGTCACTGTCATAAACCGCATCAACCTTTTTTGCAAGCAGAATTATCTCTGCATCAATTTCAGCAGCTCTCAGTGCCGCTGTTGTATCTGTTGAGAAAAACGGATTGCCTGTGCCACAAGCAAAAATAACAACTCTGCCCTTTTCCAGATGACGCATTGCCTTGAGTCTTATATAAGGCTCTGCAATCTGACGCATCTCAATGGCGGTCTGAACCCTTGCCGCAACCCCCTGCTGTTCAAGAGCATCAAGAAGCGCCAATGAATTGATAACCGTAGCAAGCATACCCATATGGTCTGCACGGCTTCTGTCCATGCCCTCGCCGGTTCTTCCTCTCCAGAAGTTGCCGCCGCCTACAACAATTGCGATTTCGCAACCCATTTCGGAACATTCTTTAATCTTTGCCGCAATGCTTGTAACAGTGGCACTGTCAAGTCCAAAACCCTTTTCGCCGGCAAGTGCCTCGCCGCTTATTTTAAGCATTACTCTTTTGTATTTTATTGCCATTGGTATTCCCTCCAAAAATATATTTAAAACAAAAATTATTCAGAAATATCTATAACTGTAATATCCGGCTCCACCTCAGGCACAATGCCGGTCTCAGGGGTTGTAATGGTCTCCGGTGAAAAATCATTTTCTTCCTGAACCTCTCCTGAATCATCACTGCTGTTTGTGCTGCTGCTCTGCTGTGTATCGGTATTGCCCTGAACCGGGGTTGTAACCGTAGGAGCTTCCTGAACTATAATGGTCTCTGATGCTGAATTCTTGTATCTTTCAACAGTTGTGTTCAAAACCTCAACCTCATCCTCAAGGGTTTGTATCTGTTCTTTCAGTTCCTGATTTTCCTCCGCCAGTTCGCCATTGCCAACGGGCACAAAACTTATGGGATTGATAATAAGACTAAAGGACAGAAAAAATGAAACAATAAAAACCAACACTGTACCGAACACAATACCTGTGCCCAGAAGAATCTTTTTTGTTTTGCCTGATATATGTGATTTGCTTTTCATAAGTCAAAGCATCCTTTCCGCATTTGATTATTATTTAAAAGTATATCATATCTTTTCTAACTATTCAAGTACCTAATTCAAAAAATCCCCACCAAAAAACCGACATCGCACTCCCTCGCCCAAGCCTTGACAAACACGGGGTTTTGTGCAATAATAATCCTATAATTGTACTTATCCAAAAAGCTTTGAACAAGATTTTACATATATCCCAAGGGAAAATTGTAGTTTCCAAAAAGAAAGGTGCTGAAACAAATGCAAAATCCACGCACTGAACAACGAAGAGAATTTATAATAAACATCTTATATTATGCCACTGTGGCACTTCTGGTCTTTTTGTGCCTCAACTATGTGGCAAAGTGGCTTATGCCCTTTATAGTCGGTTTTGTGATTGCCTTTTCGGTTAACCCATGGGTCAATGGCATCTGCAAGGTTACCAAAATCAACCGCAAGCTATGTGCTGTCATTGTTCTTGTTCTGGAATATGCTCTTATTGTTTTGCTTATCTGGGGTCTTGGTGCAAAAATCATAAGTTCTATCCGTGAGGTTTTCGCCGACCTGCCAGGTTATTATGACAATAGTATTGCACCGTTTCTCACCAACCTCAACACATCACTTGCAGACCTTGCGGCAAGAATTTCACCTGAAACCCTTGCACAGATTTATTCCATGTTGGAAAGCACCCTGGACAATATCCGAAGCTTTATCCTGAGCATCTCGTCACGGATGGTTTCAATCCTTGCAAACACCACCACGCGCATACCTTTCTTCTTTATATCCTTTGTGTTTGCAATTCTTTCTTCAATCTTCATCAGCATGAACTATGGCGGGGTTGTTACCTTTATAAGAAACCAGCTCCCTCAAAAGACCGCGAATTTCCTGAGCGACGCAAAAAAACACCTTGGAAAAACAGCCCTTGGTTATTTGAGGGCATATCTCATAATATGGGTTCTCACCTTTGCCGAGCTTTCAATAGGTCTTTCCATTCTCAAAATTGACAACGCAATAGGCATCGCCGCAATAATCGCTTTTGCGGATGTATTCCCCGTTATAGGTACCGGCGGAATACTTATCCCATGGGCAATATTCTCTCTCATTACACAAAACTACTTTGTGGGTATCGGTCTTGTCATTGTTTATCTGGTTGTCATTGTGGTAAGGAACTTTGCTGAACCCAAAATCGTGGGCGACCAGCTTGGGCTCAACCCCCTTGTAACCTTGATTGCCATATACCTTGGTTATCTGTGGCTGGGCTTTCCGGGAATGATTATCTTGCCAATAACCGTCACCATTTTGGTTGGTCTTCACAACTCCGGCAAAATCAAACTGTGGAAAGAATAATATTCTAGCAAATTCAAAAGGAACGGTCAAAAACAGACCGTTCCTTTTTTAATGTATCCGGACCTAAAACCCGACAATTTATACCTTGACCCAAAATGCAATATGGTCTAAAATAAGAATATACATCCCTAAACCCTTACAATGCTGCCGCAGGCAATACGCTTGCCGCCGCTGCCTGAGGGCTGGGTTACATAGTCATCCGGGGATTGATGTATAACCACCGACCTCCCAACAACATCATCCGGAAAAAACCTGTCGGTAAAAAACAGCATCTTCGCTGTACCCCCATTGGAAAACAAAACGGGAAAATCCCCCGCATGGTTTCCATGAGGCTCACCATCGGGATTCCAGTGTCCCCCTGCCGCCTCAAAGGGTGTGTCACCATGAATGTTTCCACAGGTATCCCTCTCATGTATATGGAACCCAAAGGGTCCTATCTGGGGAGAATTTTCCAAGGCCTCGCTGAAATCAGGTAAACCAAAAATTTCTGCCTCCACCCAGCACCCATCGGCAATCCCAAGGAACTTCACCGTGCCATGCACATTTGGGGCAAGGTCACTGCCATAAATATCAGCTATGGCATCATAAACTTTAAGCATAAATTGCTCCGCTCCTTTCCACTAAACAAATATCCTTATATATTATGTAAAAACTTTCAAACCGTGAAAATTCGAAAGGCGGTAAACACTATGACAAAAACATTCAAATACATTTGCGTTCTTATTGGTCTGTTCTGCACCATGAATTCTCTGCTGCCCCAAAAAGGCGCGGGCCACGTAAATGCAAAGGCGGAAGAAGTCCGCGGAATCTGGGTCGCCACTGTTTTCTCTCTTGACTATCCCCTGTCCCCTTCTGTTTCCCCAGACTCACTTAAGTCTCAGGTAGATGATTTATTGAACAATGTTCAGTCTTTGGGTTACAACACACTTTTCTTTCAGGTGCGTCCGTCAGGAGATGCATTTTATCCCTCCGGCATATTCCCCTGGTCAAAGTATCTGACCGGAAACGGAGGTCAATCGCCACTGAACGGATTTGACCCTCTTGAGTATCTTATAGACGAAACACACAAACGGGGAATTGCCTTCCATGCATGGATTAACCCATATCGCATAACAGCTTCAGCCAACGACAACCAAACCCTGTCCGAGAGCAGTATTGCAAAAACTCACCCTCATCTGATAATCAAGCATACCGACGGCAAGCTTTATCTCAACCCCGGTGAGCCGGAAGCAACTAAATTAGTTGTTGACGGAATAGGCGAAATTGTAAAAAACTATAAAGTTGACGGAATACATGTTGATGATTATTTTTATCCGGACAGTTCATTTCCTGACAGCGAAACCTTCACCAAATACGGCGGTGGATTCTCGGATATAGGGGATTGGCGAAGAAACAATACAACAACCCTGATAAAGGACATAAGTTCCATGCTCAAAAGCACCCACCCTGGAGTAATTTTCTCGGTCAGCCCTTGTGGAATATGGGCAAACAAAGAGTCCCATCCTGAGGGCAGCAACACCAAAGGAGTTCAGGCATATTTTGATTATTATGCCGACACAAGACAGTGGGTAAAAGATGAGTTGATTGACTGGATAATTCCGCAGATTTACTGGAACACAGGAAATTCGGCGGCAGATTTTGAAACCGTGGCAAAGTGGTGGGATTCCGTGGTGTCCGGCACAAAAGTTTCCCTTTGTATTGGCCAAGGAGTGTACAAAGCCGCAGACGAAACCAGTGCCGCCTCGGTCTGGTACGGAGAAAAAGGGATTGCCGAACTTAATCAACAATTTCGGCTTATGTCAAACTTAGAAAACTGCATAGGTTATTCCCACTACCGTCTTGGCAGTGTTTTAAAATCCCAATCCCTCACTGACTTTGTAAAAGCCGCAAACTCCGGCGAACTGCCGCTCTTTTCGGACCTGTCCTCATATCCGTGGGCAAAGGACGCTATAACAGCACTCCACAAAAAGGGCGTGGTGAACGGCATGGGCGACGGCACCTTTGGATGCGCAAGACAGGTAAATCGAGCCGACTTCACCCTGATGCTTGTGCGAATCTTAGGCAAGACCACCGAAGTTAAGGATAACTTTGAGGATGTGTCCTCGGACCAGTATTTCTACAAAGAAATTGGTATTGCAAAAGCACTTGGCATAACCAACGGCCGCGACGGCAAAACATTCGACCCAACAGGCAACATATCCCGTCAGGATATGGCAACTCTGGTATACCGGCTGTTGGAAAAAGAGAACAAACTGAACTTTGATGAAAGTTTTAATCTTTCAAACAGGTTTTCTGATGCGGCAGACATTTCAGAATATGCCTTGACGCCCATAAAGGCAATGGTTGATATGGGTCTTTTGAACGGTTATGAAACCGGCGAATTTAAACCTCAGGGTTTTGCCACCCGAGCCGAAACGGCAGTCTTTTTGAACAAGGTATCAGAATTGCTGTAGTATAAAAATAACCCCACGCAAAGTACTTTGCGTGGGGTTATATATTTGCATCTTACCAAACTTTGGGTGCAAACTGGAGCTGACCATCCTTGTATCTGATTTGAGGCTCGCCCTCTATAAGGGGCATGGCATATTTTATAAATTCATCAGTAACCCCAAATCCATCAGCTGAAATCATTTCCTTTGGAATCTTTTTCTCTACATTTGCAATGTCCCTTACATCATATGGTATAATTTCTATTCTGTACGGGTCATCAGATATTCGTTTGAATCCCGGCACCACACCTGTAAGTCCATCACAGGCATATCCAACGCCTGTATAGCCGGCATCAAAGGCCTCGTTTACATCGCAAAGGGATGCGCCACTTGCCCAACATCTTTGGAGAGTACTCAATTCTATTGACCTGACTTTTAGTCCCAATTCTGTGGCAATACCGTCACGTATAGTCTGCCCTACACCACCAAGTGCCGCATGTCCAAATTTATCATTCTTTCTTTTAAGCACCCCTGTATTTTCCATTATATAATTACCGTCTTTGTCACGAATACCCTCTGACACCGAAATCATAACCGTCCCTTGTTCACAGCTCACCTTTTCAACCTTGGCAAGGAAAGCGTCAAGGTCAAAAGCAACCTCCGGCAGACATATAATATCCGCCGCTCTTGTTGTGCTGTCATTTGCCAAGGCCGCAGATGCTGCCAACCAGCCCGCGTTTCTGCCCATTGCCTCAAGGACAATCACCGATGGCATTTTGTAAACTTCAACATCTTTTTTAAGCTGGCGCATGGAGTTTGCAATAAACTTTGCAGAAGAACCATATCCCGGTGTATGGTCGGTGAGCGCCAAATCGTTGTCAATGGTTTTGGGGATGCCAACAACCCTCACATCCGAGCCAATCTCTGCTGCATACCGGCTTAGCTTGTCCACGGTATCCATGGAATCATTGCCGCCTATGCAAAAGAAATAGCCTATGTCATATTTTCTAAAAACTTCAAAAACTCTTTCAAAAAACTCTTTGTCATCCTCAAGGGCGGGAAGTTTTTTGCGGCAAGAACCCAGGTATGAAGACGGGGTCTGTTTAAGGAGTTCAATAAGTTCCCCATCCTTAAACCTTTCCAAAGGGACAATCCTTTCCTCTTCTACACCTTCAATTCCAAAAAGACCTCCATAAACCTTTCCGATTTTGTCATCATGGTCAAAACCACCACGTATAACACCCGCCAACGATGCATTTATAACTGCGGTTGGTCCGCCTGACTGAATAACCAACAGATTTTTCAAATTATACACTCCCTTAGCCTTTGTTTCCTAATTTCATTTTATTATATCATCTTTTCACATTCTTGGCAACTGCTTTTTTGCCGAGAATTTGACATAAGTTGCATGATGTGTTATACTTCTTGCACAAACTAAAACGAGGTGTAAACTTATGAAGGCATTAATAACCGGTGCCAGCACAGGCATTGGCAGGGATATGGCAAGGCTTCTTCACAGACAAAACATTGAGCTTGTTCTGGTGGCAAGAAACCTTGAACTTCTTGAAAACCTAAGAATGGAGCTTGACGGCAAGCCGGAAATAATCTCCCTTGATTTATCAACCGAGGATAACTGCCGCAAGCTGTACGAAACCACAAAAGACAAGAACATTGACATACTTATCAACAATGCGGGTTTTGGCTCTTACGGACTTTCTTCTGACGTGCCCCTTGAAACCGAACTTAATATGATTGACCTCAATATAAAGGCAGTACATATTCTGACCAAACTATTCCTGAAGGATTTTGAGGCAAAAGATTCCGGATATATAATTAACGTGGCATCTGTTGCGGCGTTTCTCTCCGGCCCTCTTATGTCAACCTATTACTCCACAAAAGCATATGTTGTGCGGTTGAGCACCGCTCTCAGCGAAGAATTGCGACGCAAAAAAAGCAATGTCCGCATATCTGTTCTGTGTCCCGGTCCTGTTGACACCGAGTTCAACAGCCGTGCAAATGTTTCGTTTATTATAAATGGTCATACAAGCGAGTTTGTGGCAAAATATGCCCTGAAAAAAATGTTCCAAAACAAACTGATTGTAGCACCAGGTCTGTTGATAAAGCTGGGAATCTTCCTCTGCCGTCTTGTCCCCACCAAATTGCTTCTCAGAATATCCTACAGACTGCAAAGTTGCAAAAAATAATTTACAGTGAGTTCGAAACCATCCTCACTTAAAACAAAACTAAGGAGAATAAACTTATGAAAAACAAAAGAACAAAATTTTTGGTGCAAAGCTCATGTATCGCCGCATTGTATGTGGTGTTGACCTTCGCCTCAAGCCTGCTGGGCCTATCAAGCGGTGTAATCCAGATAAGATTTTCTGAAGCCCTTACCGTTCTGCCTATCTTTATTCCCGCAGCAGTCCCCGGGCTCTTTGTGGGCTGTCTGCTGGCAAATCTCATTACAGGAAGCATCATCCTTGACACTATCTTTGGCAGCATTGCCACATTGCTTGGGGCAGTATTCACCTATCTTCTGAGGAAACACAAGTTTCTTGCACCCATTCCTCCTATAATTGCCAACACCCTTATTATTCCCTTTATTCTGGCTTTTGCATATGGATTTCCGGGTTCTGTCTGGTATTTTATGCTGACCGTAGGGATTGGTGAAATACTTTCTTGCGGAGTTTTGGGCTATGCCCTGATGCTTGGCTTGAAAAGAACCTCAAATTTATTAAAATAACAAAAAAAGAGTTGCTGCCGCAACTCTTTTTTTATTTTACAACCGAATTTTTATACTCCCTGGGGGTCATATTGGCAATTCTTTTGAATACCCTGGTGAAGTAATGAGGGTTATTGAAGCTCAGCTTGTTTGAAATCTCAGCTAAGCTGTACATATTCTCTCTTATCAAATTTTTTGCCTCTTTGATTTTCAGCCTTGTGTAATACTCAATTATTGTATACCCACAGCTTTTGTTGAAAATTCTGGATATGTATGTCTTGCTGTAATTCACTTTGCGACAAATTTCATCCACTGTAACTCTGCCGTATATATTTTCCTTCAATATTTCAATAACCGAATTAATCAGGTGATTATCCATACTTTCTTTATCAAAAAATATGTACGAATTCTCCGAATTTTCTTCCTGTCCACGTATCAGCATGATAAGCAATTGTTCCAATGTGTTGCGTATTATCTGCTGACTGCCAAAAGGCGAAGTTTCTGAAATTTTAGGTGCAAAGGCATTTGGAATATTAAACGGCGTATCAAATGTCTTTTTGCCCTCCGAGAGAAGAATGGTTATATATTGCCTTAAATTATCGGGCAAAACAGTCCTTCGGTTTCTGAACCATGCCATATTTTTGGAGGTTGCCACAAAGGATATTACAAACACGTTTGCCGGATTCTTCTTGTCCGAAGAAATGGTGTGAAACTCGTTGGGCTTGTGAAAAATAATCTCCCCCTGTTTGAGGGTGTGCATGGTCTTTGCCGCTGTTATATGGACACTTCCGCTGTCCACATACACCATCTCCCAGAAATCATGGCTCTCCCCCGGAAACTCATAGTTTCTGTCAAATTCAAAATAATGCATGCTGACAATTTTGCTCACTCTCAGCACATCCGTCAGCTTGTGTGCCAGAATGGGATAAACATTCTCGTTTTTCATATTTATACTCCAAATATATTTTTGTTTACAAAAGTGTACTTTTAGAACAAAAATCTACATTTACGTTTTTGTATATTTATTATATCATATACTTAACAGAAATTCAAGGCGGTTTAATCCGCCGGATGAAAGGGTGGTTAATTTATGAAAAAAGGTATAAGCATCTGGTCTTTTGGAGGAAAGAGCGTAAGAGAAAGTCTTAAACTTGCAAAGGACGCAGGTTTTGACGGTGTAGAACTGGCTCTTGATGCAACAGGCGATGTATCACTTGAATCTACAAAGGAAGACATTCTTGCAATCAAAGCATACGGCGAAGAATTGGGTCTTGAATTTTACAGTGTTGCCAGCGGTCTTTACTGGACATACAACTACACATCAGCAGACCCCGAAAACGTAAAAAAAGCAAAAGAAATTACAAAAAAACAGCTTGAGGTTGCTTCATGGCTGGGTTGTGACACCATCTTGGTTGTTCCCGGTGCAGTTGAAGTTTCATTTGACCCGGGCGAAATTGTTGAATATGACGTAGCTTATGAAAGAGCTCTTGCTGCACTCAAAGAGCTTGCCCCTTACGCTGAAGAGCTCAAGGTTGCCATCGGCATCGAGAATGTATGGAACAGATTCCTCCTTTCTCCTGTTGAAATGGCTGAGTTCATTGACAAAGTGGGCAGCGATTATGTTGGTTCATACTTTGACGTGGGCAACGTTCTTTACATCGGCTATCCCGAGCACTGGATCAAGGCTCTGGGCAAGAGAATCAAAAAGGTTCACTTCAAGGATTACAGAAGAGAAGCCGGCGGTCTTTGCGGCTTTGTTGACCTGCTTGCCGGTGAAGTAAACTGGCCTACTGTTATGGCACAGTTTGAGAAAATCGGTTATGACGGCTGGGTAACTGCAGAAATGCTTCCGCCGTACGCACAGTTCCCCGAAGCAATCCTTTACAACACATCAAAATCAATGGACTATATTTTAGGAGTGAAGTCGGAGGCCAAGCGGTCTTAGGAAGACAACCAACCCAGA
>JAZRNA010000047.1:0-2072 GCA_045647945.1 Clostridia bacterium | reverse complement strand
TCCGTGATATGGGCACCTTGATTTTTATAGATTTAAGGGACAGAACAGGCATTGTGCAGCTTGCCTTTGATGAAACCACCGACAAGGCGGTTTTTGAAAAAGCGGCATCATGTCACAGCGAGTATGTTCTTATGGCAAAAGGCGTGGTAAGAGAAAGAGAGAGCAAAAATGATGCCATCAAGACAGGCAATATCGAGATTTTTGTTGATGACCTGAGAATTTTGGCAAAGGCACAGACGCCACCTTTTGAAATCACTGACAAAACAAATGTAAACGAAGAACTTCGTCTTAAATACCGTTATCTTGATTTGAGACGTGGACCGCTTCAGGACAACATTATCACAAGAAGCAAGATTGCAAAAAGTGCACGAGACTATTTTGAAGAAAATGGTTTCATTGAAATCGAGACACCAATGATGATAAAATCAACCCCCGAGGGTGCACGTGACTACATCATCCCGTCACGTATCCACAACGGCAAGTTCTATGCACTTCCTCAGTCACCCCAGATTTACAAGCAGCTCCTTATGATTTCAGGGTTTGACAGATATATTCAGCTTGCAAGATGTTTCCGCGACGAGGATTTAAGAGCGGACAGACAGCCTGAATTTACACAGATTGACCTTGAAATGTCATTTGTTGATGTTGAGGATATTCTGGAGATGGGCGAGGGCTTTGTGAAAAGACTCTTTAAGGATGTTCTTGACGTGGACATCCCCACTCCCCTACCAAGAATTACCTACAAGGACGCTATGGAACGCTATGGCTCTGATAAGCCTGATACCCGTTTTGGAATGGAAATATGTGACCTTTCAGATTTGGTGAAAAGTTGTGGTTTTGGGGTGTTCACATCAGCTATTGAAAGCGGCGGTTCGGTACGTGCTATCTGTGCAAAGGATGCAGCAGGCACGCTGACCAGAAAAGAGATTGACAAACTTACAGAATATGTTCGCGGCATAGGTGCAAAGGGCCTTGCCTATATCAGATGGGTTGAGGATGTGCCAAACTGCTCATTTGCGAAATTTATGACAGAGGATGAACTTAATGCAATCATAGACAAGTGTGGGGCGGAAAAAGGCGATGTTGTATTTATCGTTGCAGACAAAAACAGCACAACTCTTTCAACACTTGGTGCACTTCGTCTTAAGGTTGCAAAACAGCTTGATATAATAGAGGACGGTTTCAACTTCCTTTGGGTAACACAGTTCCCATTCTTTGAATATGACGAGGAAACCAAAACCTACGTTGCGATGCATCATCCTTTCACAATGCCTGAGGATGATTGTATCCAGTATCTTGAGAGCAATCCCGAAAAGGTTACAGCAAAGGCGTATGATTTGGTGCTCAACGGAACAGAGCTTTCAAGCGGTTCTATTCGTATAAACGACTATGAACTTCAGCAGAAGATGTTTAAGGCATTGGGACTTACCGAAGAAGAGATTGCAGCGAAATTCGGATTTTTGGTTGAGGCATACAAGTATGGTGCTGCTCCCCATGGAGGCATGGGTATAGGACTTGACAGAATAGCAATGATTATGTGCGGTGCGGACAGCCTACGTGATGTTGTTGCTTTCCCCAAGGTGCAGAACGCATCAGAACTTATGTCCAACTCCCCCGATGTGGTTGATGAGGCACAGCTTAAGGAATTGGGTATAAAAATAGACATCAAGGACGAGAAATAACTTTTTAAAGGGAAGATAATTGCCAAAAAAGTCAGGAGGCGATGTCATGAAAAAACAAACAGTGGTAATGATAGTGGTTTTGGCTTTGCTGCTGCTTGTTGCAGGTTGCTTTGGAATATATTATGTTGGCTATAAAAATAGCAATAAAACCGAAAACACAGAACTTTTCAGTTGTATGCCGTCTGAGATAGTTGAATACAGTGTCAATGACGGTGAAACGGCATATAAATTGGTTAAGGAAGACAACGAGTGGTCTGTTGCGGACAACAGCGTTGCAGTGCTGGACCAGAAAAAGGTTCAGGATGTGGTGAACAGTGCATCAAGGATAGTTTCTTTGGGCGTTTTGAAAAAAAGAGACATTAAGGGCTTTGAAGTGACAAATGTACAAAG
>JAZRNA010000046.1:0-5872 GCA_045647945.1 Clostridia bacterium | reverse complement strand
AAATACCGTCGGTATACCGACGGTATTTTAATTTTACTTTATATAATCAAACTCCACACCATACATATGAACTGTGTCGCCCTCTTTGATACCCTTTTCTTCAAGCATATCGATTATTCCCGACTTGCGGAGAGCACGCTGGAAGTACTGAAGGGATTCGTAATCATCAAAGTTGGTGGAACCAACTATCTTTCTTACATACATACCCTCCACCACATACACGCCGTCTTCAATGGTGATTTCTATGCTGTCGGTCTTTCTCTCTTCATCAAGGTCAAGATAATCATAATCATCCTCGTCCTCATCAGGAAGTTGATCAAGCATGCGACTGGTATAGTTTATCACATCGTCAATACCCTTGCGTGTCGCCGCAGAAATGGCAAACACTGTATAGCCCTCTTCTTCCATTTGCGCCTTGAATTTTTCAAAATTCTCATCAAAGGAGGGGATATCCATTTTGTTTGCAACAATAACCTGAGGCTTGTCCGCCAACTTCTCGCTGTACTTCACAAGTTCCTCATTTATTATATGCACATCTTCAATGGGGTCTCTGCCTTCACAGCCTGAAACATCTACCAGATGAAGTAATATTCTGGTACGTTCAACATGCCTCAAAAACGCATGACCAAGTCCAACACCCTCGTGGGCACCCTCGATAATACCGGGAATATCCGCAACAACGAAGCTCTTACCCTCGCCCACACGCACAACACCAAGGTTTGGAATAAGTGTGGTGAAATGATAGTTTGCGATTTTGGGTCTTGCCTCACTTACAATGGACAAAAACGTAGATTTTCCCACATTGGGGAATCCCAAAAGACCCACATCGGCAATAAGTTTGAGTTCCAATGTTATCTCACGTTCATCGCCGGGAAGTCCTGCTTTTGCAAATTTAGGTGTCTGTCGTGTTGCGGTGGCAAACCTTGCGTTGCCCCATCCGCCGCTGCCGCCTTTGGCAATAATAAACCGCTCTCCGTCAGCTTTCAGGTCACAAATCACCTTGCCTGACTCAGTGTCACGGACTATAGTTCCGCAGGGAACTTTGATGATTAAATCTTCGCCATTCTTACCGCTGCGTCTGCCGTCACGGCCATTGCCACCGCTCTCTGCGGCATATTTTTTCTTATATCTGAAATCAAGCAGTGTGCTTATATCTTTGTCAGCCTGTGCTACAATGTTGCCGCCGTTGCCGCCGTCACCGCCGTCAGGACCCCCGGCCGCAACATACTTCTCGCGATGGAATGTAACTGCACCGTCACCGCCCTTGCCTGCCTGAATAAATATTCGGGATGTATCAATAAACACAAGTTTTCCCCCTTTCGGTAAAAATCACTGATAGAAATAAAGTGCACGCAAAGCGTGCACTTTATGTTTTATTTGGCATAAATTACTGAACGATTTCGTAAACAGAAACCTGTTTCTTATCCTTACCCTTACGTTCAAACTTAACCTGACCGTTAACCAAAGCAAACAAAGTATCATCACTACCCTTGCCTACGTTGATTCCGGGATATATTTTTGTACCACGCTGTCTAACCAGGATGTTGCCTGCCAAAACGTGCTGACCGTCACCCTTCTTAGCACCTAAACGTTTGGACTCAGAATCTCTGCCGTTCTTAGTACTACCGACACCTTTCTTATGAGCCATTATGTTCACCTCTCTTAATCAAAATCAATTATAGAAAATTTCTAGCCGTTAATCTTTGTGATTTCAAGCTTTGTGTAAGGCTGTCTGTGACCCTGTTTTTTGTGATAGCCCTTTTTAGCCTTGTACTTGTAAACAATGATTTTCTTTTCTTTGCCGTTTTTAACAGCTGTAGCTGCAACTGTTGCACCCTCAACATAAGGAGCACCAACCTTTACATCTGCACCGTCAGCAACAACAAGAACCTTGTCAATTGTAACTGCGCTACCAGCTTCAACATCAAGCTTCTCAACGAAAACAACATCGCCTTCTGAAACCTTGTACTGTTTGCCGCCTGTTTCGATAATTGCGTACATATTCGTAATCCCTCCTATTACCCAAGACTCGCCAATTCAGGTGCTGCCACAGGGCAGACTTAACAAACCTCTCTTGAGCGGTTACCGTAATATTCTATCACACAATCCTTTGCTTGTCAACAGAAATTTTTTATTTCTTTTCCTGAATTATAAAATATTTCTGTGCGGTGTATATTATAGCTCTCAAATACGCCAAATCCCAGATATTCGCACAGCTTTGAAATCATAATATCCGGTTTTATATTTGCCGAACCTCCCGCCGAAAGGACAACATCAAGGGTTATGCCGTCATCATTGCTGTCTGCCATATTCCATTCCATAATAAAGTCACACAGGTTTATCTCTTTCTCGCCTTTTTTTGTCTTTTTTAGAGCCGGAATTTCTGCTTGTTCAAAGAACGTCTTCGCCTTTTTTGCATCAATATCACAATGGGTTATATCTATTACATATCGTGCTGAAACAATATCGTTTGCCTTGCACTCAGGGATTGTAACCTTGAGAATCTTTATATCAGGAGGAAGATTTTCGTTAAGTGCAGTCATGATATCATCAGGGTTTGTTCCCTCTTCAAAGTCAATGTCCACAAATTCAGTTTCGCTGGTAACGCCCAGAGCCAATGGCAAAGAAAAGGTTATAAGCTGATGAGGATTGAACCCTTGGCTGTAACGCACAGGGAGTTCTGCCCTGTGGATTGCACGGGTAAAGGTTCTCAACAGATCAAGATGAGATATATATTTACCCATTCCCGTCTTTGAGAATTTAAGTCTCCACTTACTCAAAGCAAACACCTCCTCCAAAGCCTGTTGCACCACAGCCTGCACACTTTTCACGGCAGGACGGTGTTGTCTTTTCTTCATATGCCTTGTCATGCTCTTTCATAAGAAACGCCTTTGTCACGCCCACATCAATATGGTCCCAGGGAAGAACTTCACTGTGGGCAATGTGCCTGTATGCGTAGAATTCAGGGTCAACATCGCAATCATGGAATGCTTCCATCCACTTTTCATAATCAAAATGCTCGTCCCAGCCATCAAAACGGCAGCCTTTCTGCTGTGCTGCAATCAATACATCTGCAAGGCGTCTGTCACCCTTGGCAAACACTGCCTCCAAAAAACTCACCTGACTCTGGTGCCAGTTGTAAGATATACTTCTTGTCCTTATTTTATCCTTAAGCATCTTCTGTTTTGCCACCAAGGTGTCCATTCTGTTCTGGGGTTCCCATTGAAACGGAGTAAAGGGCTTGGGCACAAAAGACGAAGTGCTTACCGTTACGGTAACAGACCTGCCTTTTCTTATTTCTTTTGGTATCTGATAAAACACATCTATAACCTTTTCCGCAAGGTCTGCAATACCCAGAACATCTTCTTCGGTCTCCGTGGGAAGTCCAATCATAAAGTAAAGTTTTATTCTGTTGTATCCGCCCTCAAATGCAATCCCTGCTGTACGCAAAAGGTCTTCCTCAAGAACGTTTTTGTTTATTACATCACGGAGTCTTTGGGTTCCTGCCTCAGGTGCAAAAGTCAAACCGCTTTTCTTGACAGTCTGAACCTTTTCCATCAGTTCCATAGAGAAATTGTCAACACGGAGTGACGGCAAAGATAGATTTATTCGCTTGTCAACTGTTATTTCAAGAAGTCGGTCAACAAGCTCCTGCAAACAGGTATAGTCACTTGTACTCAAGGAGGACAGTGACATTTCCTCATACCCTGTGTTGTCTATCAGCTTTTGTGCTGTATTAACAAGGGTATCAACAGAATGTTCCCTGACGGGTCTGTAGAGGTATCCCGCCTGACAAAATCTGCAACCACGGATACAGCCACGGAACACCTCAAGAGTAATCCTGTCATGAACAATGTCCATAAACGGAACAATCATTTTGTCAAGAATATAACTGTTGTCAAGTTCTTTTACAATCCTCTTTTTTATGGATGCAGGGACACCCTCATGGTTAGGCTTTATGCTCTTAATTGTATTGTCGTCATTATATTCCACATCATAGAACGAGGGGACGTATACCCCCTCTACTTTTGATATCCTATCTAAAAAGTCAATCCTGTTGCCGTTTGATTTTTTCCATTCTTTATATGCATCAAGGATTTCATTGTTGACCTCTTCGCCCTCACCGAGAATGAAGAAGTCGATAATGTCCGCCAAAGGCTCACCATTGTATGCACAAGGTCCCCCTGCACAAACAAAAGGTACTCCCTCGCCTCTGGCCTTTGATTTAAGAGGGATTTTTGCCAAATCAAGCATGTTTATAACATTGGAAAAGCTCATCTCATACTGAAGAGTAAATCCCACAATATCGAACTCGCAAACAGGCACATGGCTTTCAAGCGAAAGAAGCGGAATCTGATTTTCGCGCAATTCTTCCTCCATATCAACCCACGGTGCAAAAACTCTCTCGCAGACCGTATCATCACGGTCATTCATCATATGATACAAAATTTTCATACCCAGATGGGACATACCCACCTCATAAACATCAGGAAAACAAAATGCAAACTTTATAAGCTCCCCAAAGTTCTCTTTGTGGACACTGTTAAACTCATTACCTATATAACGTGCAGGTTTTTGGACTTTTTTAAGACTTGCTTCAAATTTCGTTTTATATGAATTCATAAATATATAACCTCAATAAAAATTTTATATAGTCTATAATACAACAATTCGTCATTTTTTTCAAGCATAAACCCAAATTTCGCTGAATAGAATTAATAAAAACAAATCTAATGAAAGGACAAACACCCAAATGGCTGAAGAATACCGCGAATACAGACGTTCACGCAACTCAAAAAAAACAAAAGAAAAAGGTAAAACAACATTCTCAAGGAAATTTATCAGACAATTTTTGCTGTCCCTCATAATATTTGCCACAGTCTGTGGCTTTCGCTTTTGGAGTTCCGGAAATTCCCATGGAATTAACACCTTCCTCAAAAACGCATTTACATACAAGGTTGACACATCGGGAATAACTGAATTTCTTGAAAACATGATTGATACAGCTACAAAAAATCCAGACGCAGAGGTTACCACAAATGAAAACATCAATAATCCAGAAATTACACAAAATATATGAAATAAAGCTTGGTAAATTCTTGTATGTCAATATATGGTTTTTACCCGTTGTATTCTGTGCGTTCCTTGGCGGATACGGACATCTTTTCTCTATAACTTTTGCTATGGCATTTATGCACGAAATGGCGCACATCCTCTGTGCTTTGTGCCTCAATGTTCCTATATCCCGAATTATTATATTTCCTTTTGGAATAACCGCACGTCTTGCATCGGCATATATAAAAAGATCCGAAAAGGAATTTTTAATTGCCTTTGCCGGACCTTTTTCAAGTCTTATTTTATTTTGGCTATGTATTTGTATTGCCAATTTTCTACCATATTCACTTATCTTTTACTGTGCTGATGTGAACCTTATCATTTGTATTGTAAACCTGATTCCTTGTCTTCCTCTGGATGGCGGCAGAATGTTTAAATCTATCCTTACATCACGTTGTGGAATCTTGCGTTCCTACAACTTTATGATTCGTTTGAGCCGTATCCTTGTTGTGGCACTTGCCATATTGTCTCTATGCATCTTTTTTATGTCACAGTTCAATTTTTCATTAATCCTCATCACAGCGTTTCTTTTTCAAAACCTCAGTTGTGAACAAACTTGCCTATCTCATATAGCAGTAAAGGAAATTTTGGAAAACCCCTGCAAACTTAAAGGTTGTAACAAAATTCCCGTTAAAACCTTTTGTGTAACCCAGGATTGTCATGCATCAACAATCATTAAGCATCTTAGTTATGATTATTACTGCATCATTCATGTGGTAGACAAGGATTCCCACATTACAAAAACCATTACCGAAAC
>JAZRNA010000045.1:0-6916 GCA_045647945.1 Clostridia bacterium | reverse complement strand
ATTTGTTGCAGGTCTGGTGTTCTTCTCCCTTGTTCTTTACAAGGTGGAGTTTGGCGTTTTTATAACCCTCTTCCTTGCGCCCATTGTACCCACCATGGCAGTTGTAGGTCTTTGTCTTTTGTGCCTGTTCTCTTTGATTATAAAAGCTCTCACCACCAAAAAGTTTGTATGGCGCACAGAGGGCACGGGCCTTATGGTGATAACAATGCTTCTTGTATACCTCATTGCCTCGATTACATCTTTTGCACCCTTTAAAAGTGTTCAGATTTGGGCAGTATACTTTGCTTTTATGATTTTTTATTTTGTGATTATCAACACAATAAAAACGAAAAAACAACTTTTTGGCCTCCTGACAGTATTTGCTGTTTCAGGGGTTTTGGTATGCCTTTACGGAATAATGCAATACCTCTTTGGCTGGAATGTGACCCAGGCATGGATTGATGAGGAAATGTTCGAGGACATCAAAATGCGTATATATTCCACCCTTGAAAATCCCAACGTGCTGGGAGAGTATATACTCTTGGTTCTCCCTGTATGCATTTCTCTTATGTGGACATCAAAAAAGGTCCTTGCACGGATTGTTTATGCCGGATTTTCCGGAATTCTGGGTATTGCCCTTATTCTCACATTTTCACGTGGTTGCTGGCTCGGAGTTATGGCATCGGCAGCGGTGTTTATCACCTTTGCAGTAGGCAAACTCTGGGGTCTTGCCCTGCTTGCCTTGCCTATAGTCCCCATGGTTCTGCCCCAAAGCATAATCACTCGATTCACCAGTATAGGTGATATGTCAGACTCTTCTACTTCTTACCGAGTTTTTATATGGATGGGAACATTGTTGATGCTTAAAGACTTCTGGCTCTCAGGCATTGGTCCAGGGACCGAAGCCTTTACTCAGGTTTATCCTTTCTACTCATACAATTCAATCGTGGCACCACATTCACACAATCTGTTTTTGCAGATTATTACCGAATCCGGTATCCTTGGCATCATCAGTTTTCTTCTTCTTCTGTTTCTGTGGTTCAAACGCCTTGTTGCGGGCTATCAGTTTTTTGGCAAAGGCAACAAATTCTCGGTTGTTTTTGTTGGTCTAGGCTCTGCATTGACAGGATTTTTGCTTCAGGGCATGTTTGACAACTGTTTCTACAACTACAGAGTATTTATGATTTTCTGGGCAGTTATCGCCATTGGCACAGCCGCCTTTTATGTAACACAATCCGAATTCAAACAAACGGAGGTGCAGACAAATGCTTAGAGTTCTTCAGGTATGTTCCGACACAAACATCGGCGGCGCAGGAAAATGCATCCTCACCTATCTGAAATATTGCAACAAAGAAAAGCTGGATATAGCAGTTGTTCTCCCGAAAGACAGCCTGTTGAAAGACAAAGTGGAGGCTTTGGGGTTCAAGGTTTATGAAATTTCCGCAATGGCAGACAAATCCCTTGACACTAGAGCAGTAACCAAACTTCTGCAGGTTTTTAGAGATTTTAAACCTCATATCGTACACACCCACGCCAGCATGTCGGCACGAATTGCAGCAAGGCTGTATGGTGCAAAAATAGTTTATACCCGACACAGCGTATTTCCTCCATCACCACGCCTTACCAAAGGCATCGGCAAAGCCCTTTGCGGTTTTGCCAACAACACCACGGCAGACAAAATTATTGCTGTTGCGGAGGCTGCAAAGGACAACATCGCCGCAATCGGCGTAAGTGACAAGAAAATCGACGTAATCCTTAACGGTGTAGAACCCCTGACACCCTATTCGCCTGAGAAAATGGCACAGATACGTCAGGAATACAATGTCACAGAAGACACAAAATGCGCAGCAATAGTGGCACGCCTTAACGAAGTCAAAGGACATAAATACTTTGTGGAAGCAGCAGGCAAGCTCAAGGCAAAGGGCATCAAGGCAAAATTCTTTATTGCAGGCACAGGTGATATGGCAGAGAAAATCCGCAAACAGATTTTAGATTCAGGCCTTGAGGACTACGTAATCATGCTCGGTTTCCTTGACAATGTAGCGCCTCTTATGAACCTGATTGACGTCCAGATAAACTGTTCTTTCGGTACTGAAGCAACCAGTCTCTCCCTCCTTGAGGGCATGAGCCTTGGCAAACCTGCGGTTGCATCCGACTTTGGCGGCAATCCCGGGGTTATCAAGAACGGCGAGAATGGATTTCTGGTTCCCACTCACGATTCTGATACTCTGGCAAAACGTCTTGAAGAACTGTTTTCAGACGATGCCCTTTATTCCAAAATGTGTGAGAAGAGCAAAGAAATTTTTAATTCTGTTTTCACCGCAAAAAAATATGCAGAAAACATTGACAATATCTATCTGAATTTAGGAGGCAAAAACAATGGATAAACCAAAATTTAATTTATTGGACGGATTTCTGATAGCTTTAATCCTTTTGATTGTTTTGGCAGGGGCATTAATTCTTATGCGTCCTCAAAACACAGCAACCGATACCACGCGGACCGCAACGGCTGAATACAGCATTGAGTTCGCAAAATACGACAAGTCCGTAGCAGACGCCTTTGTGGCAGCAAAAGAAGCCGGCGAAACTGTATGGGTAAGCGAAAAAGAACGTTTTCCTGCTACCATAACAGACGTGGCAATATTTCCGTCGAAAAAGATAGCCGTTGACGAAAGACACAATCGTGCTGTTGTGGCAGAGGACCCGTCATGCTATGATATAGTCATCACTCTGGAATCCACAGTCACCGAAACCGACGCTGCAATCACTGCATCCGGCAACCGCCTTATGGTGGGCGAAGAAGTCTCCGCAAGGAGCAAGAGTGCTGCCGGTCATGGCTATATAGTAAGCCTCAAGCTTAAGGACTGATATTTGAAAGGGAAAGGTGAACTGTTATGTTTATAAATAAAGAAGGCAAATTGTTCGGCAAAATCAGTATTATTGATATCTTTGTAATCCTTGCAATCGTGGTGGCAGCATTGGGCATTTATACACGATTTATCACACCCACCGAAAAGGTTGCTACACAAAGTCAGAAAATCGAATATACTATCCTTGTTAAAGGTGTGCGAATTGGCACAGCAGAGGCTCTTAAGAACCCCAGTCCTGTGACCAACAATACGACTAAAGAATATATAGGCGACATCATCGATGCCACATATACCGAGGCTGTTGAAGGTAAAGAATTTTCAAACGGCGAAATCAAGGCTCTCACCATTCCTGAGCGTTATGATGTGACCGTTACCTTGCAAGTTGACGGCAAAATCAACGATTCCGGCTTTTATACCTCAACCAATCAGGCAATCACCGTTGGTTCAACGCAATTTTTCTCATCAAAGTATGCAAACACCTCTGGTGTAATCACCAGTGTCAAAGAAATTCAATAAAAAAGGATGACCCAGATTGTTTAAGCGTTTTTTAGTTTATTACAAACCCTATATCGGCATAATTATCCTTGACCTCATCTGTGCCGCACTGACCACAGTATGCGAACTGGTTTTCCCCCTTATCGTAAGGCACATAACCACCTTGGCCACAGACAGCACACAGATATTTATGTTCTCCACAGTCCTGCGACTGGGGTTTCTTTACCTGTTTCTCCGCATAGTGGACACTGCCGCCAACTACTACATGGCGAATGCAGGCCACGTCATGGGGGCAAGGCTGGAAACAGATATGCGTCGGGACCTTTTTGATCATCTGCAAAAACTGTCATTCAGATATTTTGATAATACGAAAATAGGCCAGATAATGTCCCGTGTGACCTCTGACCTTTTTGATGTAACTGAATTCTCCCACCATTGTCCTGAAGAATTCTTTATTTCCTTTATAAAAATCGTGGGAGCATTCATAATCCTGGGTAACATCAATCTCACCCTTACAATTCTGATATTTATGTTGTTGCCCTTGATGCTTGTGTCAATTATTGTATTTCGCAAAAAGATGAAAGCCGCATTCAAACAGCAACGTCAGGAAGTTGGCGAACTCAATGCCGAGCTTGAAGACAGCCTCCTGGGTATCCGTGTGGTAAAAAGCTTTGCCAACGAAGATATTGAACGTGAAAAATTCCAAAATGGCAACCAGAGATTTTTTGCTGCAAAGAAAAATGCCTATAAGTACATGGCATTGTTCCAGTCAGGAACCCGTTTTTCAGATGGAGTCATGTATATCGCCGTAATCCTTCTGGGTGCATTCTTCATGGTCAAAGGGCATATTACCGCTGCAGACTTTGTGGCATATCTCCTTTATATACAAACTCTTATAACATCAATTCGCCGCATTGTGGAGTTTACAGAACAGTTCCAGAAAGGCATAACAGGTATTGAAAGATTTTTGGAGGTTATGGACGAACCAGTGGACATAACCGACGCACCGGATGCTGTAGACCTTGAAACCGTAACAGGAAATATAGTGTTTGAAAATGTGAACTTCAAATATTCAGATTCCACTCAGGATGTCCTCCAGCACATGAATCTGTCAATAAAGCCGGGAGAAAACATCGCCATTGTAGGTCCCTCCGGTGGGGGCAAAACCACAATGTGCAATCTTATACCAAGATTTTATGAGCTTACATCCGGTGAAATCCTGATTGACGGCATAAACATCAAAGACATCACCCTGAAATCTCTTCGCAACAACATCGGCATGGTGCAGCAAGACGTATACCTGTTCAGTGGAACAGTTTATGAAAACATCCTCTATGGCAAGCCCGATGCCACCCGTGAAGAAGTTATAGAAGCGGCAAAAGCAGCCGATGCCCACGAATTTATTATGGGTTTGAAGGATGGCTATGACACCTACGTGGGCGAACGTGGTCTCAAGCTTTCAGGAGGCCAGAAACAACGCATCTCCATTGCAAGGCTTTTCCTCAAGAACCCGCCCATACTCATTCTGGACGAGGCAACCTCGGCACTTGACAACGAAAGTGAAATGCTGGTTCAGAGTTCTCTCAAACGTCTTTCAGAGGGCAGAACCACCTTTACTATAGCCCATCGACTTACCACAATCAAAAACGCATCAAGAATCTTTGTTCTCACCAACGAAGGCATTGTGGAAGAGGGCACACACGCACAGCTCATGGAGAAAGACGGCGAATACGCAAAGCTTTATTCAATGTACAGCACCTTGTAGAGAGCATTTGTTAACTTTAAATGAACTATTTTTTAACTTTTTGCCCTTACAATTGATTTTTACCTTTTACTGTGCTATACTCTTATTTACAAAAGGACTGTATTTATATGGAAGAACTTATAACAAAAGGAAAATTGGCAAAATTGGCGGCAACAACTCTTGCCACCGCATCAACTGACACCAAAAACGCCGCTCTGAATAAAATAGCAGAGGAGTTTTTGAGTAATACCGAGTATATCCTTGCCGAAAACGCCAAGGACATTGACTCTGCAAAAGCCAACGACATAAGCGACGGGCTTATTGACAGACTCCGTCTTACCCCCGACCGTATAGCAGCAATGGCAGAGGGCATCCGTCAGGTTACACTGCTGCCCGACCCAATCGGTGAAATGGTGAATGAATTCACCCGTCCCAACGGTCTCTCCATTGGCGAGGTCAGAGTTCCTTTGGGTGTGGTAGGCATAATCTACGAGGCACGTCCCAATGTCACAGCGGACGCAGCCGCACTTTGTATAAAATCAGGCAACGCCTGCATACTCCGTTGCGGCAAAGAGGCACACAGGTCAAGCATGGCAATAACCGCAGTTATACGCAGAGCACTTGAGGCATCAGGACTGCCCGAGGACTGTGTAAATCTCGTTGAAGACACAACCCGCGAAAGTGCTCTGGCTCTTATGCGGCTTAATGATTACCTTGATGTAATCATTCCCCGTGGCGGTGCAGGGCTTATCCGTAGCGTGGTGGAAAACGCCACAGTCCCCGCAATCGAGACGGGCACTGGAAACTGTCATGTGTTTGTTGACCAATATGCAGACCTTGACATGGCGGAATCAATCATAATCAATGCCAAAACCTCACGGCCATCAGTATGCAACGCAGAGGAAAAGCTCCTTGTTCACAGCCATATAGCAAATGAATTTTTGCCCAAGATTTTGAATAGCCTTGCAGAAAAAGGCGTTGAAATAGTGGGCGACCAGACTGTCTGCGAAAAGTTCCCCTCGGCAACCCCTGCCACAGAGGATGACTGGGGCACTGAATATCTTGATATGAAAATCGGTGTAAAAGTGGTTGACAGCCTTGACGATGCAATAAATCATATAAACACTTACGGCAGCCGTCACTCCGAGGCGATTGTTACCAAAAATGATGAGAATTCCCGCCGATTCCTTGAGGCAATCGATGCGGCGGCGGTATATGTCAATGCATCAACACGGTTCACCGACGGTTTTGAATTCGGCTTTGGTGCAGAGATAGGCATCAGCACCCAAAAAATCCACGCAAGAGGTCCCATGGGTCTGAAAGCCTTGACCACAACAAAATATATAATCCACGGAAACGGTCAGATACGCTGAATTTTTGAAAGGAAATAGATAATGGAAAAAGATTTAAGACGGGCATTTTTCGCCCAAGTCAACATACCTGAGGACACAGGAAACATATTTGCTGACTATGCACAGCAGTTTGAAGAACTGATGATGATTTATCAATGTGCCATTCAGGAGGTTACCACAAAACTTGAAGTCCTCAATCAGGAGCTCTCGGTGAAGAACCGCCGCAACCCTATTGAGACAATAAAATACCGAATCAAAAAGCCAAAAAGCATTGCCGAAAAGCTGATACGCAACAACCACTCCATCACCCTCGAGGATGTATCCAACCACCTCAATGACGTGGCAGGGGTCAGGGTGATATGCTCATTTATTGAGGACATCTATACCATATCAGATATGCTGACCCGTCAGGACGATATCAAATTGATTGCCGTAAAAGATTACATAAAGAATCCCAAACCCAACGGCTATCGCAG
>JAZRNA010000044.1:0-5987 GCA_045647945.1 Clostridia bacterium | reverse complement strand
TTACGCACAAGCGGACCTGTTTGTCATTATTTATTAAAAGCAACGGACTATCACCAAAGAATGACAGTCCGTAAAATTTATTTCAGATTTTGATTGATATAGTTGACTGCATCGCCAACAGTTGAAATTTCCTCTGCTTCTTCATCAGAAATCTCCATATCAAATTCTTCTTCAAACGCCATCATCAACTGAACCAAGTCCAAAGAATCTGCCTCTAAATCGTTTATAAACGAAGAATCCATTGTTATGCTGCTTTCCTCAATATCAAGCTGGTCTGCTGTAATCTCTCTAACTTTTTCAAAAACTTCCATCTAGAAATCCTCCATTTTATGTGTTTTGTTTGGTACATCATACCATAAAGGTTCTTTGCCGTCAATACATAATTTGTTATTTTTTATCGCAAATTTTCTCTTTTCTATTTAAATGTGATAAGCTTGCGATTTTTAACAACATAATCCAGACCCGAATAAACAGTCAAAATAACCGCCAGAGCTACCAGCCAAAAAGTAAGCGCGCCCCAAACACTATCGCCTATACGAAGAGGAATGATTAAGTCAACCATAACCCCAATCAATGCCGCCATCTGTGAAACAGTCTTCGCTTTGCCCCACTGGCTTGCAGCAATCACTGTATTCTCACCCATGGCAAGCTGACGAATTCCTGTTACAATCAATTCCCTTGCAATGATTATCATCACAACCCATGAATTGATAAAGTCTGCACCTATTCCCAAGAGGCATACCAATGCCGATATAGTGAGAATTTTGTCAGCCAAGGGGTCCATAAGTTTGCCAAAGGTTGTAACCTGATTATTCTTTCTTGCCAGATATCCGTCAAGCTGGTCGGTAAATGATGCAAGAGCAAAAATTATAATTGCTGCCCAATAGAACCCTGAAAGCAGTGCCCACATAAAAATCGGCACCATTATAACTCTTAATAATGTAAGCATATTTGGTGTATTCATCAACATTTCCTCATTTCTATTCTATTTTTCCATACAGATCATATTCCATATAATCTGTGATTTCTACATTGGCAAATTCCCCTGGACTAAGTTTTTTCTTTGACGTAAAGAACACTTTGCCGTCAATCTCCTCAGAGTCCCCATAGGTTCTTCCAAAGTACTGTTTGATAATACTGTCATAGCCCTCCACCAGAACCTCAAAGCTTTTGCCCACTTTTTTGCTGTTAAGTTCCTCAGATACAGCCGCCTGGTCAATCATAACTATCTCCTGACGGTTTTTCTTTTCATCTTCATCAATCTGCCCCTGCAGTCTCGCCGCCGCAGTTCCCTCCTCCTGAGAATACGCAAAAACCCCAAGTCTGTCAAACTCCGTATCGGTAACAAACTGTCTCAGTTCTTCAAACTCTTCCTCCGTCTCAGTTGGAAAGCCTGCAATCAATGATGTTCTGATTATTACATCAGGAATCCGCTCTCTCAGTTTTTTTATGGTATCAACAATATGCTGTTTGTTTGTCCGTCTGCCCATCAGCTTTAATATTCTGTCATTGCAATGCTGGATGGGTATATCCAGATAATTACAAATTTTATCATTGTGTGCAATGGTGTCAATCAATTCATCTGTAACCAGTTCGGGATAACAATAGTGCAGTCTTATCCAATGTACATTTTCAATCTTGCACAGTTCGTCAAGAAGACAAGGCAATTTGTATTCGCCATAAATATCCATCCCGTACCTTGTTGTGTCCTGTGCAATAACCACCAGTTCCTTGGCTCCATTATCCGCCAGATGTTTTGCCTCCGCCACAATATCTTCAATGGTCCGACTTCTGTATTTGCCTCTTATTGACGGAATCACACAGTAGGTACAGTTGTTGTCACAGCCCTCAGCGATTTTTAAATATGCCATATACCCTGGTGTAGTAACAACCCTGTTAAGACTTTTGCAGGACATATACTGTTCTGAACAATGTATTTCACTTGCCCCCGAAATATGATTTTTCAAAATCTCTGCAATCTTGTCATATTCGTTGGTCCCTACAACAATATCAACTTCAGGAATTTCCTTAAGGATCTCCTCTTTATACCTCTGACTCATGCATCCTGTAACCACCAGAATACGGTCAGCATCCCTCTTTTTGTATTCTATATGCTCAAGTATGCAATCAATAGACTCCTGCTTTGCTGCGTCAATAAATGCACAGGTATTCACAATCATAATATCTGCATTTTCTTCGCTGTCTGCAATTTCAAAGCCGTTTTCTTCAAGGATTCCAAGCATTTCCTCTGCATCAACCAGATTCTTTGAACATCCCAAAGAAACAAGGGAAACCTTACTCATATGCCTCACCTCTTGTAACCTTTATTCCCAATTTTTCAAAACATTTGTTTATGTCGGATATGCCAAATCCACGCCTTACAAGATGCGCTTTGGCTTTTTCAACTTCTTTCCAGTCCAAAAATACTTTGTTGCCAAACTTCAGCTGTGCATATTCATAAAGCTGTGCTGATGCATCAACTTCCGTTTCGTCCACAGCTCTTTCAACAACGCTTGCCGCAATACCTTTTTTAATAAGTTCCTGCTTGATTCGGTAAAGACCTTTCATAGTGATGCATACAGCATCATGAATATACATTCTGGCATATTCTGCATCATCAAGAATCCCCGCAGAACAAAACTCACTCACCGTAAGCTCTGCAACTTCCTCCGAAACACCCTTTTGGATGAGCTTTTGATATACTTCTTTGCAGGTGTACATTTTGTAGGACAAAAGCTTTGCCGCAATTCCTTTGGCTTTTTTCACTTCCATAAACTTCACGACCAATATGATATTTGTGGTGCAAAAGACAAGCTATTGCACCACATCTGTTTTAATCTATCTCTTTCTTGATGCAGGCTTTGGGACAGGCGAAAATGCGGTTGACATTTCCTGTGAATCTTCTGCATTTTCATCAAGGAGTGGAAGTCCTGCTTTTTCCCTTATCTTCTGTTCAATTTCAAAGCACAAAGCAGCATCTTCTTCAAGAAGTTTTTTCACAGATTCACGACCCTGACCAAGTTTCTCACCCTCATATGAGAACCATGAACCTGACTTCTGAATAACGCCAAAGTCAACGCCAACATCTACAATATTGCCGCTCTTTGAAATACCCTCGCCGTAAATAATGTCAAACTCTGCCTCTTTGAACGGGGGAGCAACCTTGTTCTTCACTACCTTAACCTTGGTATGGTTGCCGATTGCACCCTCATCACCTTTAACAGCCTCCACACGACGCACATCCAGTCTTACCGAAGAATAGTATTTGAGGGCACGTCCGCCAGCCGTTGTCTCGGGATTACCAAACATAACGCCAACCTTTTCACGAAGCTGGTTGATGAAAATTGCAGTTGTGTTTGACTTGCTTACAACAGAGGTAAGCTTTCTCAGCGCCTGTGACATAAGTCTTGCCTGAAGACCCACGTGTGAATCACCCATAAGGCCCTCAATTTCCTGTTTGGGTACCAATGCCGCAACTGAGTCGATTACAATTACATCAATAGCCCCTGAACGAACAAGCTGTTCCGTAATTTCAAGAGCCTGTTCCCCGGTGTCCGGCTGAGAAACAATCAAATCATCAATGCGAACACCCAGTTTCTCTGCATAAACGGGGTCAAGTGCGTGCTCCGCATCAATAAATGCCGCCTCGCCACCCAGTTTCTGTGCCTCTGCCACGATATGCAATGCAACAGTTGTCTTACCTGATGATTCAGGTCCATAAATTTCAACAATTCTTCCACGTGGAACACCACCGATGCCCAAAGCAATATCCAATGCCATAGAACCTGTAGGTATTGCCTCAACCTCCGCATTTGTTTTTTCGCCCAAACGCATAACAGCGCCGGCACCATACTGCTTTTCTATCTGTCCAAAAACGCTCTCCAGAGCTTTTCTTTTTTCTTCCTGCATGTTAAAAACCGCCTTTCCGAAGTTGGAATGCATGCTCTATTTCCATACTCCTCCCACTCCGCTAACTAACATTCTACTACAAAATAATGATATCATATTTGCCGTATAAAGTCAAGAAAAGTAAACAGATTGTTCCCGCTGATTTATATTGACAAAATACGATATTTATGCTATAATATTTTAAACTGAATATTTGGGGAGCTTTCAAAAAGGCTGAGAGGAAATTGTGCATTTCGACCCATGAACCTGATACGGATAATGCCGGCGTAGGAAAATGTTATAATTGCAATATTTCGGAGATTATCCTTTGGAGGATAATCTCTTTTTTTACCTAAATCCACAGTCACAAGTTCGATATTCAGTAAAAATACATAAGGAGTGTTTTTATGACAAAAACAAAAAAACTAACCATAAGTGCTGTCCTTACAGCCCTTGCATTTGTATTGGTAATGGTATCAAAATTGTTGCCTGCACCATGGACAGAGGGTGGCAACATCACCATAGCAAGCATGGTTCCCATTATTATTGTTTCTATATTACTGGGAACAAAATGGGGTCTTGCTTCCGGTTTCGTCTTTTCTCTTATTCAGATGATGACAGGTTTCTATATACCGCCTGCAACCACCTTTTTAAGTTTTACCGGTGTAATATTGCTTGATTACGTTTTCGCTTTTACTTGTCTTGGCCTTGCGGATTTCTTTGTAAAAATCATGGGCAATAAACCCTGGGCAATTCCTCTAAGTGGAACAATAGTGACAGCAATTCGTTACGCATTCCATGTTATCTCCGGGCTCTTAATCTGGGGAGCTTTTGCAGACACCGATTGCGTCATCATATATGCGTTGCTCTACAACGGGTCATATATGATACCGGAGATGATTATTACCACCATCGTTCTTGCAGCCGTTACACCAAAACTGAAAAAGAAATACGAGGTATGACAATACCAATGCAATTATAACTAAAAAAAGGCATCCTGACGAGGATGTCTTTTTTTGTATAACAAAAAAATCGGAACAAGCAAAACTTGTTCCGATTTGGTACACCTTCACGGGCTCGAACCGTGGACACCCTGATTAAGAGTCAGGTGCTCTACCAACTGAGCTAAAGGTGCATAAATTTTGCGCGGTTGTCCAACACGCAAGATATAGTATACTCGTTTTACCCCTATTTGTCAAGCATTTTTTTGAAAAATTTCAAAAAATTTTTGGGCGATGCAATACTGCACCGCCCAATCAGCTTTTTCATTAATACTGTGCTGTCCTTTTTGTCTCGATAGCCTCTTTAATCATCATGTCCTTGACTTTCATAAGTCGAACCTGAGTGCTTCGCTCGTTTTCGTCAAGTTTCATGGTGATATATTTGATGTTTGCCTCGGTCTCAGGTATCATGACATGTTCAAGAGCATTTACACGGCGGCGTGTTTTTTCAATCGCTGCCGCCATAAGCTGACATGACTTTTCAATCTCCGCAAGTTTCAGCATATCAGGGAAGATATCCGACAAAGACTTCACTGCATAATCCAAATCACTGGATGTAAAGGCAAATCCATATGAATACATATCATTTTCTCCGGGTGCCCTTGTTTTATAGTCAAGCTTTGGGATATCAACACTCATTACATTCTCTGTTCCCACATCAACAGAAAGAGACTGAAGAGGCGCCATCAGTGCTGTATTCAAGGTTTCTTCACGCATAACAGCCTTTGCAAGCACAAAGTTGCGATTTGCATTTTCAAGACCCTTTTCCACCTTTTGGCGAAGTGCCATATTCTCTTTTACAAGCTCCAAAAATCTACGCATAAGCTCATCACGCTTATCCTTGAGCAGCTTGTGCCCCTTGCGCGCCGTTTGATAGCGGGTTTGTATCCGCTTCATCTCCATGCGCGTGGGATTGACTCGAATTTCAGCCATACAATTTCTTGGGAGAGTGAACAGCAAAAAGCAAAAAAGATGATAAAAATCCTTCAAAATCAAATGAAAAATGCAAGCATTTTTCCTCCGCTTCTGTTCTCTTTTATCGATTCTCTTTTATCTCTTATCGAATGCCTGTTCCCCGCCTTTATCCCTTCCAGTATT
>JAZRNA010000043.1:0-8550 GCA_045647945.1 Clostridia bacterium | reverse complement strand
CTTTCATATTTAGCTTTTGCCATTGTTATTTCCTCCTAACTTATATAAGTTAATTATTTACATATTAATTATTTTACTACATGAATGAACAGTTTTCAATAGCTTTTTTTAAAAAAGTTTATAAAATCTGTACAATTATTCGCCTTTTGTTCTGGCACTGATAATCTTGTCCTGAACAGATTTAGGAACTTCGCTGTAGTGTGACGGTTCCATAGAATACTGACCACGGCCCTGTGTTCCTGAGCGGAGAACGGTTGCATAACCGAACATTTCAGAAAGAGGAACATCAGCAGTAACCTGTGTTACGCCGCCTGATCTTGATTCCTGGCATTTGATCATACCACGTCTTGAACTTAAGTCACCGATAACGAAACCGAGGTAGTCATCAGGTGTGATTACGTTAACAAGCATGATAGGTTCTTTAAGAACAGGATCTGACTTTCTCATAGCTTCCTTGAACGCCATAGATGCAGCAATCTTAAACGCCATTTCAGATGAGTCAACTTCGTGGTATGAACCATCATAAAGTGTAGCCTTAAGGTCAACTACGTTATAGCCTGCAAGAACACCGTTGAGCATAGCACTCTGGATACCTGCATCAACAGCAGGGATATATTCCTTGGGAACAGCACCGCCCACAACCTTGTTTTCAAAGATGTAGCCTTCGCCTTCGCCCAGGGGTTCAAACTTAACAAGTACGTGACCGTACTGACCTTTACCACCTGACTGACGAGCATACTTGTGGTCAACGTCAACTTCTTTTCTGAATGCTTCACGATAAGAAACCTGAGGTTCACCAACGTTTGCTTCAACTTTGAATTCACGGAGAAGACGGTCAACAATAATCTCAAGGAGAAGCTCACCCATACCAGCGATAATTGTCTGGCCTGTTTCTTCGTCGGTGTATGTCTTGAATGTGGGATCTTCTTCTGCAAGTTTTGCAAGAGCGATACCCATCTTCTCCTGACCAGCCTTTGTCTTTGGCTCAATAGCCACACGGATAACCGGTTCAGGGAAGTTCATTGATTCAAGGATAATAGGATGCTTTTCATCACAAAGAGTTTCACCTGTTGTTGTGTTCTGGAGACCAACTGCAGCAGCAATGTCACCGGAATAAACAATATCAAGGTCTTCTCTGTGGTTTGCATGCATCTGAAGAATTCTACCCATACGTTCACGCTTGCCTTTGCAAGAGTTGAGAACGTGTGAACCCTTCTGGAGTGTACCTGAATATACACGGAAGAAACAAATCTTACCAACAAACGGGTCTGTTGCAATCTTGAACGCAAGAGCTGCAAAAGGAGCATCGTCTGAAGATGGTCTTTCATCCGGTTCGTCTGTGTCAGGATTTACACCCATAATATTGGGGACATCAGTTGGTGCAGGCATATATTCAATAACCGCATCAAGGAGCAACTGAACGCCCTTGTTTCTGTATGCTGTTCCGCAAAGAACAGGTACGATTTCATTATTGATTGTTGCACGACGAAGTGCAGCCTTGAGTTCATCAACAGTGATATCCTCACCGCCAAAGTATTTTTCAAGAAGTTCTTCGTCTGTTTCACAAATAGCTTCTACCATCTTGTCACGGTATTCCTGTGCTTTGTCAGCCATATCAGCAGGAATAGCGTCCTTGTGGTAGCTGTTGCCGAGTTCATCATCATAGATTTCGGCTTCCATGTTCATAAGGTCAATGATACCAACAAATGTGTCCTCAGCACCAATAGGAAGCTGAATGGGAACACCGTTAGCATTGAGTCTTTCGTGAATCATGTTTACTACGTTATAGAAATCTGCACCCATGATATCCATCTTGTTGACAAATATCATACGGGGTACTTTGTATTCGTCAGCCTGACGCCAAACTGTTTCTGACTGGGGTTCAACACCACCCTTAGCACACATTACAGTAACAGAACCGTCAAGAACTCTCAGTGAACGCTGAACTTCAACTGTGAAGTCAACGTGTCCGGGAGTATCAATAATATTGATTCTGTGTTTCTGTCCACCATAAGGGCCTTCTTTGGGTTCCCAGAAACAAGTTGTTGCAGCAGAGGTAATTGTGATACCACGCTCCTGTTCCTGAGCCATCCAGTAGATAGTAGCGCCGCCTTCGTGGGTTTCACCAAGTTTATGGTTGATACCTGTATAATACAAGATTCTTTCTGTAGTAGTTGTCTTACCAGCATCGATGTGAGCCATGATACCGATATTTCTTGTTCTTTCAAGCGAATACGCTCTACCCATAGTAACTCCTTTCAACACCTAAGTGTTAAATTAAAATCAAAAATCGACATAATAACCATATGGGATTTTACGAAGAAATTTGCTTTAGGTTTGGTAGATGTGAGGTGCGAAAAAGCGGAGTGTGTATGATACACATGAGCATTTTTCGTCACCGAACCACGCTGCCAAAGATGAAGTAAATTTCAAAGCAAAATTACCAACGGAAATGAGCGAATGCTTTATTCGCTTCTGCCATTTTGTGTGTGTCTTCTTTCTTTTTGAATGCACCGCCTGTGCTGTTTGTCGCATCCATAAGCTCGTTTGCAAGTCTTTCAGCCATTGTTCTTTCGTTTCTCTGTCTTGCATAGAGTGTGATCCATCTGAGGCCCAGTGTTTCGCGTCTTTCGGCTCTAACTTCGATCGGAACCTGATAGTTAGCACCTCCGACACGTCTTGCTTTAACCTCCAATACAGGCATAACGGCGTTCATTGCTTCCTCAAACACTTCAACAGGATCTTTGCCTGTTTTTTCCTTTATGATTTCAAATGCATCATAAACGATGGCCTGAGCAACACCTTTCTTACCGTCAAGCATGATATTGTTGATGAGACGAGTAACAGTCTTGCTGTTGTACATAGGATCCGGCAACACGTCACGACGTGCAATATGTCCTTTTCTTGGCACTTATCTTCCCTCCATTCTTTGTGGTAAATGATATCCACAAGGTACTCAATACCCTTAAGGATACTGCTAGTGCTGTATATACTATCAACCGAGACTGTATCTCAATATATATAAAATAGTAATACGCACTATAAAGTAAATTTCATACTTAAAATTTTGTCTTACTTAGCTTCTTTCGGTCTCTTTGCACCGTACTTAGATCTTGACTGGTTACGTTTCTGAACGCCCTGTGTATCAAGTGTACCACGAATAATGTGATAACGTACACCAGGGAGGTCCTTAACTCTACCGCCACGGATAAGCACTACGCTATGTTCCTGGAGATTGTGACCAATACCGGGAATATAAGCTGAAACCTCGATACCATTTGTAAGACGAACTCTGGCAACCTTACGGAGAGCCGAGTTAGGCTTTTTGGGTGTCATTGTTCTAACAGAAGTACAAACACCTCTCTTCTGCGGTGAATCCTGATCGGTATACTTCTTTTTGATGGTGTTGAAACCTTTAAGAAGAGCCGGTGCAGTAGATTTCTTTTCCGCAGTCTGTCTGCCTTTCTTAACTAACTGGTTAAATGTTGGCAATTATTTTCACCTCCTGTTTATAATATAGTGTATAAAAACGCAAAATTACGCGTCTTTAACCAAAATTGTTGCAACGGCGGTGGGCACGTCCACACGGCAGGCCTTAGCCAGCTCTTTCATGTTGTTGACGTAAACAACCTCCACGCCCTTTTCCCCACACAATCTTTCCAGTGGGAAAACCACATGACCGTCTGCATCTCTGGCAACAAACACCAGTTCTGCCTTTCCTGCCTCAAGAGCTTTTTTTGACTGCTTGATTCCGACAACATGTGGGCTTTGTTTTATTCTATCCATCTTTATTCACCTTTGCACTTTCAGTGCATGAGAAATACGTCAAAATACCGCACTATCCCAATATTAAAAATACACTTTAGTATATCAGTTTCCGTATCTTTTGTCAAGTACCATATATATGGTTTTTGCCAAAAAAATTCCACAAATTATAGGTCTTTGGCACACACTATATACAGCATTAACACAATAAGCAAGCTAATTTCGCTTTTATATCTTACTTCACCTGTTTCGCCTGAATAAGAGCCTGTGCCAACTGGTCAGGACAGGAAGTTCCCCTGCCTCCGCAGTCTATACCCTGAAGTCTTGAAATCGCCTCATCAACAGTCATTCCCTCAACCAATCTGGCAACCCCCTGGGTGTTCCCCATGCAACCCATGACAAACTTTACGTTTCTTACCACGCCGTTATCTATATCAAAATGAATTTCTCTGGAACACGTTCCCCGGGTTTTGTATGAATAGTTCTGCATAATTGTTCCCCTTTCATAAAAATCTCAAACATACAAAAAGAACGCCGTTTCAGGCGTTCTTTTAAGAGTTAAAATCTTATTATTTGTTAATAAGGTCTTTGAGCGCTTTGCCTGCTTTGAAAGCGGGAACTTTAGCAGCAGCAATCTTCATCTCAGCACCTGTCTGAGGATTTCTGCCTGTTCTAGCAGCTCTTTCTCTTACTTCGAAACCGCCGAAGCCAACCAACTGAACTTTGTCACCCTTAGCAAGAGCACCTTCAACTGCGCAAACAAAAGCGTTAAGAGCAGCTTCTGCATCTTTCTTAGAAAGATTAGCTTTTTCAGCCATAACTGAAATCAATTCCTGTTTATTCATTTCTAAAACTCCTTTTCTTTTTAAAATATAAAATTTTAAGTAGTGTTAATAACGTTATTCTTATTCTACTACATTCTTTTATAAATTTCCATACTTTTCTCTATTTTTTTATATTTTTGTTAGTTTTCACAAATTTTCACGAACCCTTTTGCACCAAATGCACAGTAAACACGTGGGTTTCATGGGATTGCACCTCCACCCGTATTATTTTACTGCATTTATTTTCCTGCCCACAAAAGTATTGCCTGCATCAATCAGTATTATTCATCAGCATTTCATTAAGTTCATTCCGTGTAATAAGCACTTGTCTGGGCTTTGTGCCTTCATATGGTCCTATAATACGGTTTTCCTCAAGCTGGTCAATAATTCTTGCCGCACGCTGATATCCGATTTTATACTTTCGCTGCAGCATTGCAACCGAGGCTTGTCCTGCTTCAAATGCAAGTTCCGCAGCCTTTACAAAGAGTTCGTCCCGGTCCCCGCTGCGGGTATGTGTGTCTTCGTCATCCCCAGCATCACGGTTCTCCTGCTCACGCTCAATATGTTCCAGAATACTTTCGTCATACTCCGCCTCATACTGTTTCTTGATATAAGAAATAATACTTTCAATTTCAGCGTCAGACAAGAAGTTACCTTGAATCCTTATTGGCTTTATAGCCCCTCTTGGGGCATAAAGCATATCACCCTTGCCAAGCAGTTTTTCCGCACCCATACTGTCAAGAATGGTACGACTGTCCACCTGGGATGATACCGCAAATGAAATTCTTGACGGAACATTCGCCTTGATAACACCGGTTATAACATCAACAGATGGTCTTTGGGTTGCAATAACAAGATACATGCCTGCAGCTCTTGCAAGGGCAGCAAGACTGTTGATGGCATCTTCCACCTCATTTTTAGCTGCCATCATAAGGTCGGCAAGCTCATCAATAATTATAACAATCTCCGGCAGTTTGTTTTCAGGCGTTCCGTTTTCTTCCATAAGCGCATTGAACCCCTGAATATTTCTTACCTTGTTGTCTTTAAGCATCTGATAGCGGTTTTTCATTTCCGCCACTGCCCAGTTAAGAGCACCCGCCGCATGCTTTGGGTCTGTCACAACAGGAATCAACAAATGAGGGATTCCATTATAAACACCCAATTCAACCATTTTAGGATCAACCATTATCATTTTGACTTCATTCGGTTTTGCCTTATAAAGAATGCTTGTGATAAGGGAATTGATACACACACTCTTACCCGAACCTGTTGCACCCGCAATAAGCACATGGGGGAACTGCGCAATATCTGCAATAACACAGTTTCCACCGATATCCTTGCCCAAAGCAAAAGCCGTTTTCGACTTAAAATCACGGAACTTGTCCGTATCAATAACCTCCCGGATAGGAACCGGGCTTGGTTCTTCATTGGGTATTTCTATGCCTATGGCTGATTTGCCCGGGATGGGTGCCTCAATACGCACGCCCGACGCCGCAAGGCTGAGGGCAATATCATCTGCAAGATTTGTGATTTTTGAAACCTTTATACCAAAGCCGGGCTGCAATTCAAATCTTGTAACTGTGGGTCCCTGAGTGATATTGATAATCTTTGCATCAACTTTAAAGCTTGCCAGAGTCTCCAGCAATCTGTTTGCCTTGTCCTCAAGTTCCCGTTTGATTTCCGCACGGCTCTTGGTCTTTGCCTTTGGCTTTGCCAACAAAGCAACCGAAGGCAATTTGTAATTGATAATTTTTGTAGCCTCAATACTTTCCTTTGCAAGGGTTCCCACGCTGTTTGCCGCTTGCTGAACCTCTTGTTGACTGAGACGTTTGCCCATCTCAACCGCACGGTCAAGAGGCGCACCTGCATCTATTGCCGCCTGGATGAGAGGATCAACTTTCTCCTCCATCTGCACCATACTGGGCGGTTCAAATTCATCGTCATCTTTCGCCTTGAAATTGCCATTTTCGTCAGGGAGTTGCGTGAGAACGCCAGAATGAACATCCTCCAGTCTGAAGGGAAGCCCCTGCTCCTGCAATTTTTCAGAGCCTTTTTCAGTCAATATTTCCTTTATAACCTCATTTGTTTCATCCCGGGTATCCTCTTCAAACTTAAACCGCTTGATTCCGCTATCAGTTTTTGCCAAATCCTCTATATCCCCTGTTTTGAAATATACATCAAAATAGTCGCTGTTTGGCACCTTTGCAGGCTCAGCGTCGGTTTCCACCTGTGTTTCAACCTCTTTTTTTGTCTTTCTGTCCTTTTTCTTTCTGGCCTTTTCGGGCACACTGACTTCCATATCAATTTCTTCATCAAGGTTTTCTGCCATACGTTCACGATTTGTCTTTATATAAAGCATAATCTTTCTGAACATTTTTTCAACAGAAACCTCTGTCAGAATTATAAGCAAAATAAGCGCCGCAGCTATTGTCAAGATAGTCGTGCCCACAGTTCCCACACACTTCACCAAACCTATGCAAAGGAAAACCCCCAGAACACCACCGCTACAGCCGTCAATTCCATATGTGTACATTGACTTAACCGCACTTACAAAATCAGGATAATTCCAATCTGTATCTCCATACCAGACAGCCCACAGAACCGATGTTACAACCATAAGTGCCAAGAGAATCCATATTTTATATGTGGCTTTGCCGGACTTCTTCTCCATGAACATATTCACGCCGGTCCATATAACAAACACAAAGAAAACCACAGATGCTCCACCAAAGAGACCCATAATTATTTCCTTGAAATAATGCCCCACTGCACCTGTTGCCTCAGTAAAAAACGACATCACAAGAAAGATGCCCAAAGCAATGAGGATTATCCCCTTAATCTCCGCACCTCTTGTTTTCGTTCTCCGTGCAGTTGATGCTGCACCGCTTGTTGTATTTTTGCGAGCAACCGTTTTCTTGGAGGACGCTCCCCCACGGGTACTCTTTTTTCTGTTATCCGCCATAAATTACACCACCGTAAAATACAAAATAACCACTATACCAAGAATGATTCTGTAAATTCCAAAAGATTTAAAGTCATGCTTTCTCACATAATTCATAAGGAACTTGATAGACAGCATAGAAATTACATATGCAACCGCCATACCCGTAATCAATACTGCCAAATCCTGTCCACTCATCAGAAGTCCGTATTTCATTATCTTAAGCAGGCTTACACCAAACATAACGGGAATCGCAAGGAAAAATGAAAATTCTGCCGCCACACCTCTGCTGCAACCAAGAATCATTGCACCCAGTATGGTTGAACCCGACCTGGATGTCCCCGGTATAATAGAAAGCACCTGGAATGCACCTATCAGCAATGCGGTTTTATATGTCATTTCGCCCATATTATATATTTGGGTCTTTTTCTGCATTTTTTCCACAATAATAAACGCAACACCATAAAGTATAAGAGTTGCTGACACCACCTGCCAGTTCTCAAACCTTTCCATAATCGGGTCAAGCAAAAGTCCGATAACTGCCGCTGGCAAGCACGCAACAATAACCTTGAACCACATACTCCATGTATCTGCCCGTTCTGTCCTTGTCTTTGACGGAGCAAAGGGGTTGAGCCTACGGAAATAAAGCGTCACAACTGCCAAAATTGCACCAAGCTGAATTACATATAAATACAAATCTGACGCAGTAAATCCATTCTGATTTCTCAAAAACTCGTTTACCAGTATCATATGTCCTGTAGAACTTATGGGAAGCCACTCTGTAATCCCCTCTACAATCCCCAGAACAAGGGATTTCAACATTTCAATACCAAACATCTGAAAACCTCCAAAAGAATAATATACATTCAAAGTATATTATCAATTACCTTTTATTTTAACATAATTTTTCTGGGGTTACAAGACTTTTCAAGAAAATTCTTGCTCCGTCTGCATCCTATCATAAGCAAAAAACCAACCCCAAATAAAATAGAGTTGGTTTTTTCTTTATTTACTTTTTGC